>DASWIS010000011.1 GCA_036397555.1 Candidatus Zixiibacteriota bacterium
GCCTCGGCGGGCGGGATGGAGGGGGTGAGGAATCTCCACAGGAACGGCGCCGGTCCTGGAGATTCCTCACCGCTCACCCGTCCGCCTGCGGCGGACCGGCTCGGGATTCGGAATGACAATGCTCAGTTTGTCCTCTCCCCGGAGGGGTCGAAGATCCCGAGCGTAGCGACGGCAGAGAGTGAAGAGTGGGGGAGATTGTCTTGCCTCTGGTCCGTGACATACGGGCCCCTATATTGCCGGTCATGAAAAGCGTCCCCCACATCGTCGATCTGCGATCCGACACGGTCACGCGGCCGACACCGGGCATGTACGAGGCCATGATGTCGGCCCCGGTGGGCGATGACGTTTTCGAGGATGACCCGACGGTCCGCAAGCTGGAAGACACGACCGCTGCGCTGTTCGGTGTCGAGGCGGCATTGTTCGTGCCGTCGGGGACAATGGGCAACCAGGTCTCGCTGTTTACGCATGCACGACCCGGGGACGAGCTGATCTGCGATGATGACGCGCACATCGACTGGTATGAAGTCGGGGCGCCGGCGGTCCTGTCCCGGTTGATGGTCCGGCCGATTCCGGCACCCGGAGGGATTCCCGATGTCGAACGCATCCGGGCGGCGATCCGTCCGGTGAACATTCATCACCCGCGCACGGGCATCGTCGCGGTCGAAAACACGCACAACCGTGCCGGCGGCGTGATCGTGCCGTTGGCGGTCATGCGCGCAGTCGCGCAACTGGCACGCGAGCGCGATATCCGCTGTCATCTCGACGGTGCGCGCATCTGGAACGCGCACGCCGCCACCGGCATCCCGTTACGGGATTGGATGCAGGGTTTCGATTCGGCCTCGGTGTGCTACTCCAAGGGCCTCGGTGCGCCCGTCGGCTCGGCGGTGTTGGGATCGCGCGAGTTCATCACCCGTGCGCGGCGCACGCGCAAGATGTTCGGCGGCGGCATGCGTCAGGTCGGCGTGCTGGCAGCGGCGTGTCTGTGGGCGCTGGAACATCAACTGCCGCTGATGCCCGAAGATCACAAGCGGGCGCAAACGCTCGCGGCCCGAATCGCAACAATCCCCGGCCTGCATCTGATTCCCGATCCGCCGCCCACAAACATCGTGGTCATCGACATCGAAAAGACCGGCCACGCCGTAGACAGCGTGTTGCCGGAGCTCAGGTCGAAGGGCGTGCTGATGGTCGCGTTCGGGCCGACCCGCATCCGCGCTGTGACGCACCGGGATGTGAACGATGATGACATCGCGCGTGCCGCCGACAGTGTTCACTCGGTGCTGACCTCGCGTTAAGCCGTCAATCGCATGGCACAGTTTCTCATTCTCGGTACGTCGGCGGGCTGGGCCTCGGCGCAGCGCGCCTCATCGTCTTACCTGTTGGATTTAGGTGAGCAGGGAGTCCTGTTCGATATCGGCGATGGCGCGACACGAAACTTTCTCGCGGCACAGCATGCGCCCGAATGGGTGACCGACATCTTCATTTCGCACACCGACTCCGATCATACGTGCGGCCTGGGATATTTTGTTCAGCAACGGCATCTCTCGGAAACGACCGATCCGCTGGCGATTCACTGTCCCGCGGATGCGATCCCTGTCTTTCGCGCCATGCTGGATCTGGGGCACCTGTTTGCCGAGCGAATCAAGTTCCCGATCCGTTTCTCGCCGATCAAGTCGGGGCATCGGTACGCCGTCGGCCGGGCGCGAATCTCCGCGCATCCGACCAGCCATTGCGCGCGCATACGTGAGTTTGCCGCAGACCACGGGTACTCCAACGCCGGCGAGTGTTTCGGCTTTCGCATCGAGGTCGGCGGCCGGACACTCGTCTATACCGCCGATCTGGGATCGACCGATGATCTGGACATTTTCCCCCGGCCGATCGACACGCTGATCGTCGATGCCGCCCATGTCGCGCTCGACAGATTGTGGCCGTGGGCGGCCGAACAGAACCTGTCGCGCATCGTGTTGACACACTATAAGGACGATTTCGACATCTCAAGGCTTCACGAATCGAAGAAGTACACCGCTGCCGAGGTGACACTCGCCACCGACGGCATGCGATTGCCGCTGACATAGACCTCGATGCCGGCCGACGACCTCACCACAGGCAGCAGCGTCCTGCCCGGCGCTTCACTCGAAGACAAGTCCATCACGGATTCGTCTCCGCGCAGCACGCGTGATATCTACCGTTCGATCTGGCGGATGGGGTATCCGTCGATGATCGGGTTCGCGGCGACCAATCTCTACACGCTGGCCGACATGTTCTGGGTCGCGCGGCTTGGTCCCGAGCAAGTCGCGGCGCTGACATTCTTCGCGGCGTTCTATTGGGCGGTCAGTTCGTTTAACATGATTGCCGGGACGGGGTCGGTCGCAGTCATTGCGCGGCGCTTCGGCGAAGGCGACATGCGCCGCACCGAGATCGCCATCGGGGAAGCGTTCATCCTGAAGTTCATCCTGGCCGCCATGGTCTGCGGGTTCGGCTACTGGCTCACGCCGCGGATCATGATGGTGCTCGGCGCCGAAGGCGTGGTGCTGCGCGATGCCGTGACCTATGGGCGCATTCTCTTCTTCGGGATGATTTTCAACTTTCCGGCGTGGACCGTCTACACGGCGCTGCGCGGGATCGGCCAGCCGCGCGCGGCCATGATTCTGATGATCGGTTCGACGGTCTTCAACGCGATCCTCGATCCGTTTTTGATCTTCGGGCTGTGGGGATTGCCGCGCCTGGAAGTCGCCGGGGCCGCATGGGCGTCGGTGATCGGCTTTGGCCTGACCGTCACGATCGGTTTGATTCTCTTCTTCGCCGGCGCGTTCAAAGCGCGGCTGTCGCTGTCCGTGCTGCGGCAGGCGCACATTTCGACGATGTGGCAGATGATGAAGATCGGCATCCCCTCGGGGATCGGCGCCATGTCGTTCTCGCTGGCGCGCATGGCCGTGCTGCCGTTGATCGCCAGGTTCGGTCCGGCGGTCGTCGCCGTCTACGGGGCGGGAAACCGAGTCATCGAGTTCGGTGAGATCACCGTGGTCGGTCTGGAGCTGGGGATGTCGCCATTGATCGGCCATGCGCTCGGCGCCAAAGACAAGGCATTGGCCTGGCTGACCGCGCGCCGCGCAATCGAAATGGGTCTGGCGATCATGGGAGTCTTCGCATTGGGAACATTTTTCTTTGCCGAACCGATCACGATGCTGTTTTTTCGCGAGTCACCGTATGTCGAACTGGGCGTGACATTCTTTCGCGTCGCCGCCGTCGCGTTCCCGATGTTGGCCGTGTTCATCCTGATCGAGGGGGCGTTCGTCGGCGCCGGCGACACCGTGCCGCCGATGGTGATCGGTATCATCCATGCGTGGGTCCTGCAGATACCGCTGGTCTGGCTGTTGGCGCATGGCCTGGAGTTTGGACCGACCGGGGCCTGGTGGGGCTTCGTTGTCGCGGCGGCATTGGGCGCATTGATGTATGTCTCGTGGTTTGCACGCAAGCGCTGGCTGGAGCAGGTGGTGTGAGGAGGGAAAAACTCCGCCTGCCATTGCCGGGACAAACGTTAAATGTCATTCCGAGGAGTGAGCCCGCGCGCAGCGCGGACGCAGCGACGAGGAATCTCCAAGGCCAACGGCGTTTCCATTGGAGATTCCTCACCCCATCATCCCGTCCCGTCCGCCTGCGGCGGGCGGGACGGGATTCCGGGGATTCGGAATGACAATCTCAGCACGAAGAGTCAGGGTGTTCAGAAACGATGGACTGATGAGATGTCATTCCGAGGAGTGAGCCCGCGCGCAGCGACGAGGAACCTCCAAGGCCAACGGCGTTTCCATTTGAGATTCCTCAACCCATCATCCCGTCCCGTCCGCCTGCGGCGGCGGGGCGGGATTCCGGGGATTCGGAATGACAATCTCAGCACGAAGAGTCAGGGTGTTCAGAAACGATGGACTGATGAGATGTCATTCCGAGGAGTGACGCCGCGCGCAGCGCGGACGCAGCGACGAGGAATCTCCAAGTGATCGTCTCGGGCACACCATACCGTTATCTCACGGCGGTATTCCTCGCGACTGTCAGTGTTCGCGCGTTTTTTCACGTCGCCACCGGTCTGGTCTGGGATGATGCCTTCATCACATTTCGTTACGCCGAAAACATCACCGCCGGTTTGGGATTCGTCTACAATGCCGGGGAGCGGGTGCTCGGCACGACGACGCCGTTGTTCACTCTGATTCTGGCGGCTCTGCATGGTATCGGAATCTCCACCGTCGCCGCGGCGCTCGTGATCGGCATCCTTTGCTCGGGAATCACCGCAATCCTGGTCGATCGTCTGGCGCGCCGTTGGGGACTGGGCAACTTTGCGCCCCTGGCGGTCGTGCTGTATGTCTTGTATCCGCGCCTGATGTCCAACGAGGCGGGAGGCATGGAGACCGGGCTGTTCGTGATGCTCGTCACGGGAGCCTTCTATCTCCGCGATTGTGGACGGACCGCCGCCGCCATCGCCGTTGCGGGATTGGCTGCCGTCACGCGACCGGAAGGATTCTATCTTGCCGGTCTCCTCGTTGTCGTCGACTCGTTCCGAACACCGAAAGCTGTCCTGCGGGGATCGGTCATTGCCCTGCCGATCGTGGCGGCGTGGCTGGCATTCTCGTGGGGATACTTCGGATCATTGCTGCCCAACTCGATGTTGGGCAAGCTCTCGTATTTTGGAGCGCTCGAACGCAGCGCGTTCTGGGTGCGCGGATCATTTCTGCTGGGGCTCCATCATCCGCTCGGGGTCGCGCAACTGCTGTTGGCGTCGGTCGGGACATATGTCCTGTTCTGGCGGCGACGCGTGGCGGGACTTGAGTCGTTTTGGTTCCTGAGTCTGTTGGGTGTGTATACCGTCACACATACGTTTCTCTTCCTGTGGTACATGGCGCCCGCGTACCAGTTCTACTGCATTCTGGCGGCCGGCGGCGTGGCCAAAGTCGCGGGACTGCGGCCGTTGACCCGTTGGCCGCTATTATTGCGGGGGCGTGTCGCGGCGGCGGGGGCCGTGCTGGCGATGGGCATCGCGGATTACTTCGTGGTACGCGAGTACATCCGGTTTCAACGGCATCTCGATCAGACAGTCGTTGCGGTCGGCCACTTCCTGCGCGAGCATGTCGCGGCCGACCAGATCGTTGCCGGTGAGGATATCGGCTACATGGGATACTTAAGCGGCGCACGGTTTATCGACCGTGACGGGCTCATATCACCTCAGGTGCACGAGTACAACCGCCGGGGAGATTATCTGGGCTTGATACTCGGATTGAAACCGGAGTGGGTTGTGGCCACGACGGCCGGAATTACCAGCACCTTCATCGCAGACGAGGAGTTTCTGACGCGATACCGATTGGCGGCGTCCTTCGGCCCGGACCCCCAAGCGGAGTATCGCGTGTTTGAACGAACGACCCCATAATGTAACGCTTTAAGCGCCGGCCGAAATTGACAATCCCCGTGGCAAATCCGCTTTCCTGCGACAGCCCCGCTTGGTATAAATATGATCGCATGATGAATGGTTGCAGTTGTACCCGATAAACGGACGAATGGAGTTTTGTCGATTATGCCGAGCACATTGACACGTCCCAAACCGAAGTCGAAATCCAAAGCCAAGCCGAAGTCCGCTCCGGCCAAGTCCGGGGCCGAATTCAAGAACTTCATCGGCGGGCAATGGGTGACTTCGAAGACAGGACGCACCTTCGAAAACCGCAATCCCGCCGACACCCGGGAAGTCGTCGGCGTGTTCCAGCAGTCGGATTCCCGCGATGTCGTGCTGGCGGTGAAGGCGGCGCAGGAGGCATTCCGAAAGTGGCGGCTCGTTCCGGCCCCCAAGCGCGCGGAGATCCTGTTCCGCGTGGGGGAGCAGTTGCGCCTGCGCAAGGAAGACTATGCCCGCGACATGACCCGCGAGATGGGCAAGGTCTTAGCCGAGACGCGCGGCGACGTGCAGGAAGCTGTCGACATGTCGTATTACATGGCGGGCGAAGGGCGCCGTCAGTTCGGCCAAACCACCCCCTCGGAGATGCCCAACAAGTTTCAGATGTCGATCCGCCAGCCGTTGGGCGTCTGCGCCATGATCACGCCCTGGAACTTCCCGATGGCGATCCCGTCATGGAAGATCATGCCCGCGCTGGTGCTGGGAAATACTGTCGTCATCAAACCGGCCACCGACACGCCGTTGTCGGTGGTCAATTTCATGAATGTGCTGCACGACTGCGGCGTGCCGCCGGGCGTGGTCAACATGGTGACCGGCTCGGGACGCGAAGTCGGCGAACCGCTCATCAATCATCCGGACGTCAAGCTGGTCTCATTCACCGGTTCCACAGAGGTCGGTCGCTCCGTCTCCAAACTTTGCGGTCCGAATTTCAAGCATGCCTGTCTTGAAATGGGCGGCAAGAACGCGCAAATCGTCATGGACGATGCCAATCTCGATCTGGCGCTTGAAGGAGCGCTGTGGGGCGGATTCGGCACGACCGGCCAGCGCTGCACCGCGACTTCGCGCGTGATCGTGCACAAGAAAGTCTATGCCGAGTTCGCCAAACGGTTTGTCGCTGCGGCCCAATCGCTGCGCGTCGGCAACGGCCTTGATCCGAACATCGACATGGGACCGGCGATCTCCGAATCGCAGTTGCAGACGGTCCAGGAGTATGTGGGAATCGGCAAGAAGCAGGATCGTGCCAAGCTGCTGTGCGGCGGGAACCGTCTGACCGGACCCGATCACAAGCATGGGTGGTTCCATGAGCCGACCATCTTCGGTGATGTCGACCGCAACATGCGCATCGCCCGTGAGGAAATCTTCGGCCCGGTGGTGGCACTGATCCCGGTCGGATCGTTCGATGAAGCGGTGGACGTCTGCAACGATGTCGCCTATGGATTGTCCGCATCGATTTACACCCAGGATGTCAACCGCGCCTTCGCGGCGATGCGCGATGTCTACACCGGCATTTTCTATGTCAACGCGCCGACCATCGGCGCGGAGGTCCATCTGCCGTTCGGCGGCACCAAGGCGACCGGCAATGGGCACCGTGAGGCGGGACAAGCGGCACTCGATGTGTTCAGCGAATGGAAGTCGGTCTATGTCGATTTTTCCGGCGCATTGCAGCGGGCGCAGATTGATAACAATTGAGAGAGATTCGTTCTAATTTTACCGTCGGGGCCCGGCGCGCCGTGCCCCTACACGATGGAGATCGGAATCGGGAGGCAACCAATGGCAGCCAAATCAAACGGACAAAACGGATCGAAGAAGGACCTAATCGCCGGCCTCAACGAAGACCTCGCCGGTGAACTGGGCACGGTGATCCGCTACACGTATCAAGCAGGCAAGAGCTTCGGAGTCGTGGGTGTGGAGCTCCGCGAGATGTTCGCGCGCGAGACCGCTGACGAACTGCGTCACGCATCGTTTCTGACCGACATGATCGTCGATTTGGGCGGCGAGCCGACCACAACTCCCAAGGAGTTCGCCCGCCCGAAGTCGGTTAAAGCGATGCTTGAACTCGATCTGAAGATGGAAGAAGCCGACATCAAAGCATACGATGTGCGCGCCAAACAGGCCGAGGCGCTCGGCTTGACCGGGCTGAAACTCAAATTGGAAGAAATGGCGGCCGACGAGTCGGGCCATGCGCGCGAACTACGGCGTATCCTCAAGGGGATGTGACACGCAGGACGGTTTATGATCCGCAGCAAAAGAGCACCGCAATCGGGGTATCATCAGATCGAACATCTCTGGTATTCCTCCGCGATTTAAGGGCCGATCTGTCTGGATAGTGGCTTGTCCAAACCGATCGGACGCACAATCGCCGGAGGAATCAGATGGCACGACGCATATTGATCCAGGGCGCCGCCGGGCGCGATTTCCATAATTTCAACACCGTATTTCGCGGCAATCGACAATACCACGTTGTCGGATTCACCGCCGCGCAGATTCCCAACATCGACGGACGCAAGTACCCCGCCAAGCTGGCTGGGACGGGGTATCCCAAAGGTATTCCCATCTTCGCCGAAGACGAGATCGAATCGCTGATCAAGCGGCTCGACGTCGATGAAGTCGTCTTTTCATACTCCGATGTGTCCCATGTATACGTGATGCATCAGGCGTCCCGCGCGCTCTCATCGGGCGCCGATTTCAGGTTTCTCGGTCCCAAAGAGACCATGCTTGAGTCGAAAAAGCCGGTCATTGCGGTTTGCGCGGTCCGTACCGGCTCCGGAAAATCGCAGACCACTCGCTATGTCTGCGGTTTGTTGAAGCAACGCGGACTGACGGTGGTCGCGATACGTCACCCGATGCCATACGGCGACCTGAACAAACAGGTCTGCCAGCGCTACGCATCGATGGCCGACCTGGACAAGTACGATTGCACCATCGAAGAGCGCGAGGAGTACGAGCCGCACATTGCCTCCGGGACGATCATCTATGCGGGCATCGACTACGAAATGATCCTGCGCAAAGCCGAACAGGAAGCCGATGTCATCGTCTGGGATGGCGGCAACAACGACATGGCCTTCTACAAAGCGGGCCTGTACATCACGGTTGCCGATCCGCACCGCGCCGGACATGAAATCACCTATCATCCCGGCGAGACCAACCTCAAACTCGCCGACGTGGTGGTCATCAACAAGATCGACACCGCGCCGCCGGAGGGAGTCAACAATCTGCGCCGAAACATCGCCGCGCACAATCCTAAGGCGACAGTCGTCGATGCCGCCTCGCCGATTTCAGTCGAAGATCCGAAGGTGATCACCGGCAAACGCGTGCTGGTCATCGAAGACGGCCCGACACTCACGCACGGGGAAATGAAGTACGGCGCGGGTGTGGTGGCGGCGCAACGTTTCGGCGCGTCCGCCATCGTCGATCCCCGTCCGTGGGTCAAGGGCACCATCAAGGAAACATTTGAACAATACCCGAACATCGGGCCATTGCTTCCCGCCATGGGATACGGGGACAAACAAATTGCCGATCTGCAGGCGACCATCAACGCTGCCGATGTCGATTCGGTCATCATCGCCACACCGATCGATCTGCGGCGATTGGTCAAGATTAAGAAGCCGTCGGTGCGTGTCCGCTACGACCTGCAGGTGATCGGGCGGCCGACGCTGGAGGAACAGGTGGATGGGTTTCTGTCGCGTTTCACAAGCAGGAAATCTCGACCAAGGTCCGGGCCGCGCAAGAAGAGAGCGTAGCCAGATGCGGGCCGGTCTGAGACCTGCCCCGATCATGCAATCGAATCATGCCGGCCTTTGTAGGGGCACAGCGCGCTGTGCCCTGGGCGTGCCGTGCCCGGATACACGCTCAGGCGAGGACGCTTGGGCTGCACGTTGGTACTGACAGCCGCACTCTGAATCACTTTCTCACTCTAAATCACGATTTGCTGGCTATGCCCCTTGGGCCCATCGTACAATGATCGGGCGCCTGTAAACGGCGCATAGTCGTCCATGAAACACGCCGATTTCGTCCATCTGCACAACCACAGCCAGTATTCGCTGCTGGATGGCGCACAGCGCATCCGGGAGATGGTCGCGCGCGCGGTCGAATACAAAATGCCGGCGCTGGCGCTGACCGACCACGGCAATCTTTTCGGCGCGCTGGAGTTCTACACCGAGTGCCGCAAGAGCGGGATCGTGCCGATCATCGGCTGCGAGGCGTATGTCGCTCCGCGTGACCGGCATCTCAAGCAGCCGGTCCCCGGCGCTCCCGACGGCGGCTTTCACCTGTTGCTGTTGGCGAAGAACCTCACGGGATACAAGAATCTCGTCAAGCTCGCCAGCGCCGCCTATCTGGAGGGATTCTATCATCGTCCGCGCATCGACTTCGAGCTGTTATCGCAACACGCCGAGGGGCTCTGTGCAACGTCCGCGTGTGTGCAGGGCGAAGTCGGCCAGGCGTTGCTTCACCAGAGCACAGGCGAGGCCGAATCGGTGGCGCGCCGTTACCTCGACTTGTTCGGCAGCGAGAATTACGCGTTGGAGATTCAGAATCACGGCATTGACGTTGAAGATCGCATCCGTCCGCAGGTCATCGCGCTCGCCAAACAGTTGGGCGTGCGGCTGGTCGCCACCAACGACTGCCACTATCTCGAACGGGGCCACGCCGCCGCGCACGATGCGCTGTTGTGTATCCAGACCGGCAAGCTGCTCTCCGACGACGACCGGATGCGGTACAACACCGATCAGATCTATTTCAAATCCGCCGTGGAAATGAAAGAGCTCTTCGCCGACACGCCCGACGCCATCGAGAACACGTTGCGGATCGCCGAGATGTGCCGGCTGGAAATCGAACTGGACAAACTGTTTTTGCCGGAGTTTCCGATCCCCCGGGGGTTCAATTCACGCGACGACTACCTCGCGCATTTGGCCCGCAAGGGACTGAACGAGCGCTATGAACACCCGACACCGGGAGCCGGCGAACGGTTGGAATACGAGCTCGGTGTGATCCGGAAGATGGGATTTGCGGGGTACTTTCTGATCGTCAACGATCTGGTCGAGTACGCGCGCCGCAGCAAGATTCCGGTCGGTCCGGGTCGCGGCTCGGCGGCCGGGTCGCTGGTATCGTATTGCCTGAAGATAACCGACATCGACCCGATCCGTTTCGGGCTGCTCTTCGAGCGGTTCCTCAATCCCGAACGCATTTCGATGCCGGATATCGACATCGACTTCTCCGACCGTGGACGGGACACGGTCATCCGTTACGTGATCGAAAAGTACGGCAAGGAAAATGTTTGCCAGATCATCACCTTCGGCACCATGGCGGCGCGCGGCGTCGTGCGCGATGTCGGACGCGTGTTGGGCATCTCCTACGCCGAAGTGGACCGCATCGCCAAAATCATCCCGTTTGAAATCGACATGACGCTGGAGAAAGCATTGAAGGCCAAGCCGGAATTGACGCAGATGGCCAACGAGGACCCGCGTGTGCGGACCCTGCTTGACTATTCCAGGATACTCGAAGGACTGACACGTCATGCCTCGACCCACGCGGCCGGGGTGGTCATCGCCCCGGCGCCGTTGACCGAATTTGTGCCCCTGTACCGCGGGAACAAAGGCGAAGTCACGACGCAGTACGACATGACCTGGATCGAGCGGATCGGCCTGTTGAAAATGGATTTCCTCGGGCTGCGCACGCTGACGGTCATCGACGATGCCGAAGCCGCGGTGATGCGCAACCGCCATGTCGCGGTGGATTGGAATCGCATCGGGCTGGAGGACCGCGCGGTTTATGAGCTTTTCGCAACCGGAGAAACCGTCGGCATCTTCCAGTTCGAATCTTCCGGCATGCGCGACTACCTGCGCAAGCTGCGCCCCACCGAATTCGAAGACTTGATCGCCATGAACGCGCTGTATCGCCCCGGCCCCCTCGACATGAACATGATCGACGAGTACATCGCGCGCAAGCACGGGATCAAGCCGGTGGCCTACCTGCACCCGAAGATCGAGCGCGTCTTAAAGGACACCTACGGCGTCATCGTCTACCAGGATCAGGTGATGCAGGTGGCCGGGGAGTTGGCGGGTTTCTCCATGGCCAAGGCCGACACGCTGCGCAAGGCGATGGGCAAGAAGATTCCCGAAATCATGGAGAAGATGAAGCGCGAGTTTGTCGATGGGGCGGTCGCGCAGGGTGTCGAGGAGGAAACCGCCTCGAAAGTCTTCGAGTTCTGTGAAACGTTCGCCCGTTATGGTTTCAACCGCTCGCACTCCGCGTCGTACGCGATGCTGGCGTACCGCTGCGCCTATCTGAAATCGCACTACCCGGTCGAATTCTTGGCCGCGTCGATGACATCGGAAATGGACAACACCGACCGCATTCGCGTGCTGATGCAGGAGTGCCGTCGATTGGGCGTCGCTGTCGATCCCCCCGATGTGAACGCCTCCCATGCCGCTTTCACGGCGCAGGGGGATCGCATCCTCTTCGGCATGTCGGCCGTCAAGAGCGTGGGCGAAGGCGCGGTCGAGACGATCGTCGCGGCGCGCGAGCAGGATGGGCCGTTTGCTTCGGTCTATGAGTTCATGGAACGCGTCGACAGCCGCGCCGTGAACCGACGCGCGGTCGAGGCGCTGATCGCCGCCGGGGCGCTCGATTCCCTCGAAGGGCATCGCGCCCAGATCATGGCCGGCGTCGATGCGGCCATCGCCCACGGCGCGCGGCAGCAGGCCGACCGACGGCGCGGACAATCCTCGCTGTTCGAAGGCGGCGCGAGCGATACGATTCCCGCGCTGCCGGAGACCGCCGCGTGGACCCGGGAAGAGTGCTGGGCCAAAGAGAAAGAAGCGCTGGGATTCTATGTCTCGGGACATCCGTTGAGCCGCTATGCCGATGAACTGCATTTGTTCGCGACCGCCACCACCGAGCAGGCGAGCGAATTGCCCGACGAATCGGGCATTCAAATCGGCGGCATCATCACGCAGGTGCGCACGCAGTTGGATCGGAAGGGCAAATTGATGGCCTTCCTGACGCTGGAAGACTTCAGCGGCACGATCGAGGGGATTTGCTTTTCGGATCCGTATGCGCGCGCGCGCGACGTGTTGCACAACGATGCGCTGGTCCTGCTCGGCGGAAGTCTCTCCACGCGCGAAGGAGAGCGCCCCAAGATCATGGTGCAAACCGTAACGCCGTTGGCGCAAGTTCGCGTCGGCGCGGTGCTCGATGTACACGCGCACCTGGACCCGTCATCGGTGCGTGAGGGGGTCTTAGATCAACTCGACGGCATTCTGGGCCGATATGATAGAGGCAATGGAATCTTCTTTATTCACTTTCCGGTGGGGGAGAAAACGGTTAAAATACGGTCGAACAGGGTCCGCCCCGACGCCAGCCGGGCGCTGATCGATGAATTGCGGGAACTGTTGAATACCGAGTCGGTTTGGTGTACAAGGGGGTAGCGGTTCGAATACGGCGAGTCACGAACAATCTGCGAACGAGGACTTTTATGACGACGATGATGCGTTTGAGCACAGCGATGACATTCCTCGTGGCCCTGACAGTTTCCGGTCAGGCCGATGAGGCCGCCAAAACCCAGGCAGAGAAGCCCGCGCCGCAGGCGACGGCTTCCGTCCCGGCCACAGATGCCGCGGCCAATGCGGTGAGAGCCGGAATCGAGTGGCTGACTTACGAGGAAGGACTCAAGAAGGCCAAAGAGCTCAAACGCCCGATCGTCATCGATTTCACCGCGTCCTGGTGCGGCTGGTGCAAGCGCATGGACAACGAAACATTCGCCGATACGAAGGTCATCGATTACCTCAACAGCAATTTCGTCCTCGTCAAAGTCTGGGGCGATTCCGACAAGCCGACCAGCCACGACGGGGAGGTCATGTCCGAGCGCAACCTGACGCGGGTCTATGGAGTCCGCGGATTCCCTACTTTCTGGTTCCTCGACTCTGAGGGCGAGAGAATCGGGCCGTCACCAGGGTACAAGAAGACAGTGGAGTTTTTGCCGCTGGTTCAGTATGTGGCCGGCAGCCACTACAAGACAATGAGTTACGAAAACTACCTGAAGAGCAACACCGCCGGCGGCTGAAATGCGCGGCATCCTTCGGGTCGGCGACGCCGTGATCTCGGCGTCTGTAAGCCGAGTATAGACGCTCGCCGAGTTCTCCACAAAATCTGTTTGACTTCTGCACAATCCGAGGTTATTTCTATGTCGGCGAGGGGCGCCGACGAAGTCTGACAAAATATAGCTACCGTTGTTTCCGCACTTTATCCGAGTTTCCCTGCCCCCCTCTCGGATAAATCAAAAACAGCGGTAGCTTTTTTTTGCCCGCTTTCCAGCGTCAGATTCCCTTCACACAATTGCGGCGAAGCACTTAATTCGTTGCTCGGATGCGATTTCGGTTCGAGACGGCTGGTGAAGTCGTCGGTCGCACCCGGAGACCTGACCGGCTGTGACCGCCCATGAACGCGACCCTGCGACACGGATGTCTGTCCCTGCTGGTGACGGCCGTCGTGATCGTTCACACCATCCCTGCGGGCGGAACCCAGTACGCGGGTGAACCATATCACTTGGGAGTCGGAGGACGCGCGTTGGGACGGGGAGGGGCATTTACCGCATCCGACGGCGATGCCTCGTCTGTCTTTTGGAATGCCGCCGTGCTGACGCAACTGGCTCGTCCCGAGGTATTGATCCAGCACGCGGAGACATTCGGGGCGTTGCTCAACCATGAGTTTGTGGCGTTTGCGGTGCCGCCGCAGCACGACGGCGGCTGGGCATGGGGCGGCTATCTGACCTATCTGGGCGGCAGCGGGATCGGGCTGACCGTGCTGGACTCGGCAACCGGACGGCCCCGGATCGATAAAAACGCCGGACATGCCGACTGGTCACTGGCGGTCGGGATTGCCCGGCGCGGCGGCTCCTGGTGGTCGTGGGGGGTCACAGCCAAAGGAGTTGTGCGCAAGCTTCCGGGAGGCGACCAGATCGCCGCCAACAGCGCCTGGGGTCTGGGTCTGGACGCCGCGTGGTGGGGTCGGTACCGCGGCGGGCGCTTCGGCATCAAGATCGCGGACCTGACCTCCACATTTCTTTCGTATGCGAGCGGGCGCGAGGAAACGATCAATCCCCATGTCAACTGGGGCGGCGAATTCGATCTCCCGGGTATGGCCGACGGACTGACGACGATCGTGGCCGCGGAGGCGGAGACGTACTTTGAGAACCGTCAGGGCGGCGCGCAATACTGGTCCGGTTCGATTTCGGTCGACTTGCATGTGGGATTTGAGGCTGTTTACCGTGATATGCTGTTTGGACGCATCGGCTCAGACAGGGGTGTTCTCGCGCTGGGGGCGGGATTCGCATCGGGCCATTGGGGAATCGATGCCGCGTTGACCGACCATGAGTTTCTGGATGATTCCTACCGTGTCTCACTCCGGTACCTGTTTCAATAGTCGCGTCGTGAGAGGAAACCAATGATTCGTCGTCTCATTCAGGCCGCCGCCGCGGCCATTCTCAGCGCATCGGCCGTCGCGCCGGCAAATGCCGAATCGGTCGTAGCGCGCGTGGCGGGCGATACCATTACCGACTCGGCCATCATCAATCTGGCGATGAATCGCCGCTGGTACGGCGGCGACCCGGAGACGGATCGTGCGCGTATCGAGACACTGATCGAGGATGCCATCGCCGACTACCTGATCAGCGCGGAGGCCCGGACGCGAAAAATCAACGATGACTTCCAGGCGGTGTCGAACCTGAAAAATGCGCTCTCAGCGCTGGGGCAGGAACTGTTTAAGAATGAGTATGTGGCGCCGCGCCTGCAGTTGGATTCGGCCACGCTGGACACTTTCTACCAGAATCACATCGCGCGTTACACGACCACCCGCGATCAGCGTCGCGTGCGACACATCACCGTCGCCAAACCCGGCAGAGGACTGCCCGAGAACTACTCGAAATACCGCGACCCGGTGTACGACGGCTGGGACCCCAGGCGCAAGATCGACTCCATCTATGTACGCCTGGCCAACGGCGAGGACTTCCACGAATTGGCGTACGTGCACAGCGAGGATCTGCACAGCCGGGGCAGCAAGGGCGACATCGGTTGGGTCTCCGAACATTCCCTGGGCGAGGGCGCATTTGCCGACAGTTGTCTGGCGATGACGCTGTATCACATCAGCCGCCCTGTTGAAGGAGCCAACGCCTGGCACATCATTCAGGTGACCGCCGAACGTCCCGCCGGACCGGTCACCGTCGACCTGGAAATCGCGCGCGATATGGGACGCATTCTGATGGAGCAGCAGGCCCCCGCGATCCAGGACACCATCGCCGACTCGATCTTCGCGGCCGGTGAACTGCAGATTCAGGAATCTTCGCTACGAATTCCCGATGATCAGCTTCGGCCGGAAATCCCGTTGGCCGTCGTCAACGGCACCGATACGGTCTTCGCCGTGTCCTATCTGCGTGAGAAAATTCAGTTGGAGCGCGTCAATGGCGGCCCGCTTGATGTGGAGGGCAAACGCCGGATCATCCGCGAACGGTATTTTCCGCCCGCATGTTGGACGAAGCTCTATCGCGACTGGGGCTACCTCGATCGGCCCGCCGTGCGTGAGAAGATCCGAGACCAGGCGCATCGGGAGTTGGCCGGAACCGTCAAAGTGGAAGTCAACGTCCCTGGGCCGCCCCCCGACAGCAGCACCATCGTCGCCTATTACCAGACGCATCAGGACGAGTTTGAAACCCGCCGCCAGACATTGCGGCAGGCGTGGAACACGATCCGTCAGCGGCTGATGGACGAGTCGTACGAACGCGCCCGGCGGCAACGCCTCCTGGTCCTTGAAGCGCGCCACGGCGTGACGCGGTATCCGGAGAACATCGCCCAATTGCGTCTGCCCGAACGCCCATGACCGCTGCGCCCGGTGACTCATCGGACATCGGCTATGGGGCCGAGGTCCGCCGCAAGCTGTTGCATCTCGTCGCGCTGATTATTCCGTCGGGATATTACTGGGCGGGACGATGGCCGTCGGTCGTCGTGGTCTTCTTCTTTTTTTGTTTCTCGTTATTCGATGATCTCGCACGGCTGCGGCGATGGCCGATTCGATCGCTGTGGTGTCCGTGGGTCGATCCGATTGTGCGCCCGAAAGAGTCGACCGGATTCACCGGCGCGACGCACATCCTCCTGTCGGGGTGGCTATGTCCGTTGCTGTTCGTCATGCCGGCTGCGGCCATCGGCATGGTGGCGATCATTCTCGGCGACATCGCCGCGGCGCTCGTGGGCCGTCGCTGGGGAAAACATCCGCTGGGCAACAACCGCACGCTCGAGGGCTCGCTCGCCTTCCTGATGGCCGCCGGGTTGGGCGGATTGCTCGTCCCCGGCGTCCCCGTCGCGCTGGCGTTGGGCGCGGCGCTGCTGGCCACCGCCGTCGAAGCGCTGTCAACACGCATTGACGACAACCTCACGGTGCCGCTCGTGGTCGGGTTGGCCGTGCATCTTGTTATCATCTGGTGACAATGGGGTGCGGGGAGACCCCGCCCGTACGCATTGATTGCGGTGCAAACCTCTTCGCGTCGGTCAGCCCAAGGGCTGACCGGCACAGGAAGCGCCTCCTTTCGTGTGCGGCTCAGTCCTTGCCCTGACCGACACAGGACGGCTGGTGACGACGGAGTGCGGGGAAACCCCGCCCGTACGCATTGCTTGCGGTGCAAACCTCTTCGCGCCGGTCAGCCCAAGGGCTGACCGGCACAGGAAGCACCTCTGCTCGTGTGCGGCTCAGTCCTTCGTGTGCGGGTCAGCCCTTGGGCTGACACGCACGCTGGCAATCGGACACAGGAATCAGGAGACCGGTATCCAGTAAGCGATCTTCAGCGCCAGGAAGTTATCCCCGGCGGCCGAGAGCGAGCGTGTGACATCGCGCGGACTGATGAGCAGCCCCGGTTCCTCCTCGCCCCAGCGGTTCTGCTGCCACACGAGGAAGAGCGTGCTGCCGCGGCGAAACTCCCAACGCATCACGACGTTGCTGCGGAATGAACGAAAGCCGAAATCGGGTTGTTCGATGTCGAAGGCGACGCCGTCGTCGGTCACATGATAATTTCCCTCGCCGTCGCCGGTGATCGTGGTCCCGTCCGTGCCATAGACGCGGATGTCGCGGCTGTCGGCGGCGGGCAGTTCGCCGAATCGAAAGTATCGCCCGCTGGCCGCGAACGGCTCGGCGTACAATTCGAGACTCAAATCGGGCGTGAAGAAATAGTTGATGCGTATTTCCGCCGACAATTCGCTCTGCTCGATGGAACCGAACAAGTATCGCTTCCCGTACGTGTCCGGCGAGCCGTCGATCAGCGTGTCGCCCGGACTGATGTACTGCCGACGGCTGATGTTGCGGGAGTATCCGGGCTCGACCGAAAACGACCACCGCCGTCCGCGCGTCGAGAATTCCGTTTCCAGTTCGTAGTACCAACTGCCCCAGTCGTTGTGGTTGCCGTAGACAAAGGCGCCATAGCGCGTCTGCGCCGAGAAATTATTCCACGTACCGGTGCCGAACCACCAGCCGAACGGCGTGCCGACCGACGGACCGCCGCGCGTGAGATTGTCGCTGTGCGACGGCGCATCGACGCCGAAGAAGATCTCGCTGGAATACCAGTTCGCCCAGGTCAGGTTGCTGTAGAGTTCGACATTGCTGTACTGCCGGATGCCGCCGAAGTTCCAGCCGTTGTTTCCATACAACCCGACCGTGTAGCTGCGGAAGACCTTGCCCGGCGTATTGTCACGGTAACGCAGGTTCCACCATTGGTCGATATCATCGGCCGTGCCGAGAATGCCGACGTCGTTGAGTTCGAACTCGGGCGATTCGGCGTACACGACCGCCGTCCAGAGCCAGTGCTTGCCGCTGTTTTTGGCCAGATTCAATGACCCGGTCCATCCGGTCAGCGATCTGCGCGTCGGATCGAGCGTCACATAATCGGCATCGGGACGCTGGAAGTAGTGCGCGCTGGATTGCTGCGTGCGACGGATGATCGCCGTATCGCCGGCCACGTGACTGAAGCCCGCATGACCGCTCAATTGGTATTTACCCTTGGCAAAGCGCAGTTTCCAGTCGGTGTTGCCGGTGTAGGCGCGTTTCCGCATCAACTCCGACAGGGGAGAGGCCTCGTCCAGATCGCGCTGGAGCCCGGTGAACATCACCCCTGCGACCGATTTCTCCGCTCCGAACTCCTGTTGAAGGCGCAGCACCCCGTACCCGGTGACCGGCTCGATCTCGGTGCGTCCGTGAACGGCCGGATCGGTCGCCGTGGCCGTGTCGAGCGTGCGGGCGCGTTCGCGCGATGTCAGGGCGGTCAGGACGCCGACCGAGGTGCCGGAACTCAATCGCCCGGTGATTTTCGCTGCGCCCAGGATGGTCGTGTTCGACGGTTCGTCGGTATAGTCGCCTTCGGCCAGACCGCTGCCGTGCGGGCTGCCCCCGATCCGTCGCGAGTAGAAATAGCTCGGGCCGATCGGCGCAAAAAGCTGGCTGCCTTCGATGAAAAACGGCCGCTTCTCCGTGAAAGACACTTCGTAGGCGCTCAGGTTCACGACCGCCGGGTCGGCCTCGACCTGTCCGAAATCCGGATTGACCGTGGCGTCCAGTGTGAGGTTGGGGCCCAGACCCATCTTCAGGTCGGTTCCCAAGCGTGAATCGAAATCCGAACCATCGCGAAACGGATGATCGCCGGGGGCATTGGAGACAAACTCTCCGTCTCCGGCGGCATAGGGGAGCAGCTCCAGCCGCCGCGACGGTGCGATGCCTTGCAGCCCGATCAAGTTGCCGAAGCGTGACGACCACCCCGTCTCATTTTTCGGAACCGCAATCCAGAAATTGTCTTCATTGCGCTGTGGTATCCAACGGTTGAAGTTGATGCCCCATACCTGTTCGTGTCGGTTATTGAAGCGCAGTTGCGAAAACGGGATGCGCATTTCGGCGGTCCAGCCGCCGCCGTTGACGTCGGTGCGCGCATCCCACACCGGATCGTACGACGGCTCGCGCCAGTATTCATCGTCGACCGGATGGTAACGGTCGAAGCGGACACCGGCGGCGCTGATGCCGAAGTCGTAGCAGGTCCGGCGATCACAATAGGTGTCCAGTGAGACGATCATCTGCTCGGCGCCGCCGGGATTGTCGCGGCGGTTCAGTTCCAGGCGCATCGTTTCCGGTTTTTTCATCTCCATGCGCGCACCGATGTAGAGGAAACGCTCATCATACACAACGGCGACCTCGGTCAATTCATCGGGGATCGTGCCTTCGTTCGGCTCCTTTTGCACGAAATCGCTGATCCATTGCGCGGACTGCCAGACCTCGTCATCGAGACGCCCGTCGAAGCGCATGGCGGCTCCGTCGATCGCCGTTGCGGTCATCTGCTTCCGGGTCGTGTCGGCGGTCTGTGCGAATCCGTCTACGGCGGTCAGGGCGCAGAGGGACCCCGCCGCCAAAGACTGCGTCAGCCGGCGCCACCACATGGTCAGTTGAGATGTCACAAGCGCATAGGGGTGAGGGTTCCTGCGGTCTCCCGTGATGTCAATACGGGATCGCGCACCCTTGGTTTCGTCGAGTGTGGGCTTGGCCCCACAGTATGACGCGGACGACTGGCGGTCTGTTACCCATCGCGAATGGCTTCGATTGCGCAATGTGGACGGAAGCGACGTTAGGCCGTTGTCCGACGATCAGTTATGCGGACTGAATGCCCCGGGGCATAATAAGACCCTGACGGCAAGGACTTTGCGATATCAGCCCCGGAACACCGGAGGAATGTCATGATGAGACCCATTCGCAATGAACGCGGGGTGACACTGGTCGAGTTGAGCGTCGTCGGCGCGTTGATCGGAATCCTGGCCGCCCTGTCCATTCCCAAATGGTTTGAAGCGATGCCGCGAATACGTACCAAGGCCGAAGTGCGCAACGTCATCTCGACTTTGCGCGAGGCGCGTTCGCTGGCGGTGGCCACGAAAAACCCGTTCGGGGTCAATTTCAATCAAGCCGACAACAAATTCACGCTGTTCGTGGACACCGACTCCCCCCAGGACAAGGCCTACACGCAGAGCGATTCGGTGATCGTGTCCACCGAGATCAAACACGGCGTCAAAATCCAATATGACACTTTCGGCAACAATACCGTGGTGTTCGATCCCGATGGCGCCGCCAGCGCCAGCGGGCACGTCATGCTGACATCCGAGGACTATCAGAACCAATTCTCCATCGACGTTTTGGCGTCGACGGGGCGTGTGAAGCTCTTCGAAGGATATCCCACCGACTGATCCGCTTCGCGCTCGACACAGCGCAATCGCCTCTTTGGGCCGCCCGACAGCGGCCCTTTTCTTTTGTCCGCTCAGACAACCCCGCGCCATGTAAACAAAGCAGCGGGGAGCCGTCCAGGAACGGCCCCCCGCTTCCGTCGTACCAACCACCACCCGGAGAGGGAGGATTGCTGATTTGGCTTTGTCGAGCCCGTTCTCCAACGGCGCCGACTCACCGTAGTGTCATTGAGCAACTCACGCTCCCAGTACGCGCACAGATGAGCGACCAATGGGCAAAGTATGTATCTCGCAAGGCGCTTTGGTGTTACAATAGATCAGATAAACAGTTGGGCGAGGGTGACTGCGCGGATGGGGTGCAACTCGATGGGGAGAGGGCTATCGCGTATGGGACCGCATCCCCACCTTCTGCGGACCAGGTTGGAATATGTGCCGATAATAGATATTATGTCACATAATCATGGGCCGGGGCTGACGTGGCCGCACAAGAATCATCTTGTTCGCGTTAAACCCTTACTTTTGATTGGCTTGTCTTCGAATGCGGCCCTCGCAACCGGTGGGATTCGATGGAAGTTATTGATACACATACACATTTCCTGTCTTACAACTACTTCCGTTTGCTGACACAGCATCGTGAAACCTTCGGCGATGTCGACGGGTTCATTCGGGCCCAGGGTCGCAAGCATGAATTCGTGGTCCCCGATCAGGACCCAGTCCGCTTGGCGGATCGCTGGGTCATCGAGTTAGACAGCCACAAGGTGGCCCGTGCGGTCCTCATTTCGGGTATGCCGGGCGATGAGGCCTCGATCAAGGATGCGATGCGGATCTACCCCGACCGTTTCATCGGGGTGATGATGGTCAACCCCTACTTGTCCATTGCCGAGGAGTTGGTGGAGCATGCGGCGGGTGAGTGGGGATTTCGCGGAATCGCCCTGTACCCGTCGCTGCATCGCTTCTCGGCGAGTTCCAGCCGGATTTACCCGATCTATCGGATCGCGCGTCGGCACCAGTTGGCGGTCTTCATTCACTTCGGACGGCTGCGTATCGCCGCATGGCAATGGTGGGGTTTGCGTGAGACACCCGATCGCAGCTATGCCGACCCCGCCGATTTGCATCAGGCCGCAACCGATTTCCCGTCCATCAATTTCATCGTGCCGTGCTTCGGCGCGGGAACGCTCTCGCAGTTGCTGCGCATCGGCCTGCAGTGCCCGAATGTTTATGTCGATACGGCCTCATCGAACAGTTGGCTCGAAGATCAGTCGGAGTTCCGCGATCTCGCCCATGTGTTCGAGAAGGCGCTGGAGGTCTTCGGGCCGGGCCGGATTCTGTTCGGCACGGACTCGGGGCTGTTCCCACGCGGCTGGCGCGCGTCGGTTTTTGAAGCTCAGCTTGGCGCCATGCGGGCAGTCGGCGTCTCCGAACGCGCCATCGAGGCGATTGTCGGCCAGAATGCGCGACAGGTGTTCGGGATCGACCGGCGTCTGCCGGCGTTTGTACACTGAAGCGGAGAGGAGACTGTTGAACAGGAGATATCTCAAGGGCTCACCTTTCACCTCTCTCCTCTCCGTTTTCCCCACCGATGTCTGATCATGCCGATCGCTGGGCCATCGCGCAGGAGTATGAACACGCGTGGTGGCGCAAGCGTGCGGCGCAACTCAATCTTGATTTCTATCGCGAATATGCCGAGGAGCTTCTCGAACTGTTAGACGGCATCAAACGGCTCGATCAGCACACCGCCATCCTGGAAATCGGCAGCGGCGCGGCCGGCATCCTGACGCATCTGCCGGGCGCGGTTCGTTGCGCGGTCGACCCCCTCGAAGATTTCTACCGTTCGGTGCCGGAGTTCCGGAGTTATCGAGACCCGTCGGTGACCTATGCTGCGGCAAAGGCCGAATCACTGTCATTTGCAGACGCACAGTTTGACCTCGTGATCTGCGACAATGTGCTGGATCATTGCGACCAACCGGAGACGGCATTGGCCGAGATGGCGCGGGTCATGAAGCCCGACGGGATCTTGTATCTGCGCCTGGTGACGTATCACGTCTGGGGGCGGCTAGTCCGGGTCGTGCTGGAGCGGCTGCGGGTCGACCGCGGTCATCCGCACACCTTTACCAAATCGGATTGCCTCGGCCTGTTCGTTCGCAGCGGGCTCGGCACGGTGACTATGAGAAACGTCGGATTCGCCCGACGCTGGCGCCGTGATCTGACCGCGTTGCAATTGAAGCGGATGGCCAAGGCGGTTCTGTTCGCGACACAGGACAAGACACTGTACATTCTTGAGAAGCAGAGAGGAGAAAGGTGACAGGCGAGAGGTGGAATACGAACTGACCATCAATCGTGAAATCAACTCTCCCCCTGTCTCCTCGCAACTCTGACTATGAACAAGCTCCTTCACCTGTTCAAACTCGGCTGGGCCTATAAGATTGCGCGGCCGACGAAGCTGAATTATCCCCCCTACCAGTTCACGATTGAACCGACGAACGTCTGCAACCTCCGCTGCCCGTTTTGTCCGCAGAGCGACCCGGAGCACGCACACCGTCGTGCATTCGATCAACTGAGCATGGACAACTTCAAGTTGTTCTTGAAGCACTTGCGCGATGCGCATCCCGGCAACAGTAATCTCAATTTCACGCTCGACGGTGAACCATTCATCAACCCGCAGTTCGTGAATTTCGTCGAAATGGCGACCGCTGAAGGATACTTCTGCATCTTCGCATCGAACGGTACGCTGCTGGATCGCAAGGCCGCAGATCGCTTGGCCGCCGCCGGCCCGTTTCGCGCGTCGATCGATTTCGCGCCGGACAAATACACCTTCGAGACCATCCGCGGACGCAAAGGCGACTATGACAATGTGCTGGCGAATCTGCGCTATCTGATCGAACTGGCCAAGACCAACAAGAATGTCCATCTCGACATTCACGACATCACCTCATACACCGGCGCTGATCCCGCACTGTCGATGCAACGGCTCCGTGCCCTCTTCCCTGCCGATCTCCCCTCCCGCGTGTCAATCGAGCCGCGCATCTTCCACAATTTCTGCGGACACCTGATGATGCCCCAGAAAGAGCGCCGGTATCGCCTCTGCCCTTACCCCTGGGTGCAAATGGCGATCGCGCACAATGGCGACTGTGTGGGCTGCTGCCGCGACACGGTCGGGCGCAGTGTGTTGGGGAATGTCTTCAAACAGCCTGTAATGGACATTTGGAACGGCGCGCCATACCAGCAATTCCGCAAAAACCTGCGCGACGGCCGCCCCGACCTCAATCACGCCTGCAAAGATTGCGACATGCCCTGGTCCGCCGGCGAACCGCGCTGGAAATTGGGGTATGTGGTGAGGTCGTTGTTGGGGAGATAAGCACAGCATATGACACTTAGCCGACGCTATTTGAAATCTATTCTGAACGGACTTCGGCGGGTGGCCCGGACCTCGGTCCGAGTTTCAGACCATCCCACCCTTCGGGTGGGGCACCAAGACAGGGCACGGCTCGCCGTGCCCCTACGGAGAAGGCGAGTTACACAAAGGGCGGGTCTGAGACCCGCCGCTACAAGACGATCCGATCACTGAGATTAGTTCGCAACAGAGTGGCCCGGACCCTGGTCCGGGATTCATAGAACTGGCAGTTGACGAGTGTCCTGCTTCTAAGCCGATTCTGGCGACGCGATTGGAAGCGATGCGCAGAAGGACGCGATCCTGTGAAACCCGGACCAAGGGGCGTGTTGAAAAAGCCCAATTTGATGTCACCCCGAGCGGAGCGAGGGGTCTCGA
>DASWIS010000012.1 GCA_036397555.1 Candidatus Zixiibacteriota bacterium
CGCGGAAACGATTCGGCGCAGCGGTGACAGCCATGCCGGCGAAGCGATCCAGCGCATCGTCGGTGTCACTGCCGTCGACGACAAGAGACTGGTGGTGCGCGGCATGGCGGGACGCTACTCCACTGTCCAGCTCAACGGCTCTCCGCTTCCCAGTCCCGAGCCGGAATCGCGTGAGGTACCGCTGGATATGTTCCCCGGGGGAATGATTCAGGAACTCATCACTTCAAAGACTTTCACGCCGGACAAACCCGCCAGTTTCACCGGGGGCTCCGTGGACCTCGTGACGAAAGACTACCCATCGCGCTTTACGCTCAATCTCTCCGGAACCGGAACTTACAACAGCGCGACGACGGGAGAACCGCGCCTGACCTTCGATAGGACGCTGAACGGTCTGCCCGACGTGGTCAGGGATGCCGATTTGAACGACCCCGTGCAAAAGGAGTCGGCGGGCGAGGCGCTGGCATTGCACCAGTGGACGCCATCAAATGGTACGACCGCTCCTGCGAATTCGTCGTACAGTGTGAGCGCGGGCAACCGAATGGCGCTGGGGGATGGCGGACTGACATTGGGATTGATGGGATCGTATGTCGTGAATCATTCCAATTCGACGAAGATGGGCCGGTATGCAGAATACCGGGGCGGTGGCGAGCGGATCGGCTTGGACTACAAAACCGAAGAAACAGTGATCACTGATGTTCAAGGGGGGTTGATGAACGTGACACTGGCAATCAACCCGAGTCATCAAATTGCCGCGAAGGGGTTGTACAACAGCCGCGAGGACAGCGAAGCGCGCATCGGCTTCGGCTGGACCGAACAGACGGACAGCGCGATGGAAACGCGCGTTCGATATATCCAGCGCGAGATCAAATCACTTCAGGTGTCGGGATCGCACGCAGTTGACTGGCTGGCGAAGTCGCGCGTCGACTGGAGGTTGACCGGCTCGCAGGCTCTCCGCGACGAACCGATGTCCCGGTCCAATGCGTACAATGTGTTCCATATTGACGATCAGCAATACATCCAGTTTGACGATGGGGGCCTTTCAGGGGCGAATATCTTTACCAGTCTTGCCGACGATGACGCAAATGTGTCGTTAGATTGGGCTTTACCGATGGGGAAGGGCGGGGGAGAGATCAAACTCGGGGCGTTACATCAGGCGAAGGACCGTAACTTCCAGGCGACACGGTTGATTTATTTCTCCCAAGGCGGGCGCGCGCCGATCAACGGCATGGCCGAAGACATCTTCACCACCGAAACCATCGGTCCCGATCGGGATCAGTACGGACTGCGAAGTGCCACGAAAGCCGGCGACCGTTATGACGTCGACGATCACAATAGCGCTGTTTATACCATGGCCCAGATTCCACTTTTGAAGCGATTTCGATTGATTGCCGGCGCCCGCTTCGAAGACAATGAGATGACCCTGCACACCGATCAGAACACGGGCACCGGTTTCGACGGCATCGTTCGTCTCAAAACCGTCGACTGGTTTCCGATGGCCAGTGTTGTGTGGCGGGCTACTGATCGCATGAATTTCCGCGCGGTCGTCAGCCGCACACTGGCCCGCCCGGAGTACCGTGAGCTCGCCCCATACTTCTTCCAGGACTTTTCCAATGGACGCGCGGTCCGAGGCAATCCCGATCTGACGACATCCTACATCAAGAACTATGATCTGCGTTGGGAAGTCTTCCCGCGCAGCGGAGAGTTGATGGCGGTCAGTTACTTCCGGAAGGATTTTACACGGCCCATCGAGAGCCACGCCGACCCGGCCCATGGCGGTGAATCAACCGCGCCATTGACGTGGAAGAACTCGGCGTCCGCCTCCTCGCGTGGGGTGGAACTCGAAGCGCGCAAATCCCTGGGTTTTGTGTCCGAACTGTTGCAAGGTCTACAAGTCGGCGGGAGCGTCGCGATCATTGACTCAAAGGTCGAGGACTCGCTGATCTCCGTTGAAACCGGCGAGCCGACCAAAGTCTCAACAGAGCGTCCGCTGACTGGTGAGTCTCCCTATGTCATCAACCTGATCATCTCATACACGCAACCCAATTCAGGGACCGATGCCGCGTTGCTGTACAATGCCTTCGGCGATCGCCTTGTCATGGTGGGTGCCTATGCCTCAGATCCACCTTACTATGAACAGACCCGGCACGGACTCGATTTCACGTTCTCGCAACGGGTGTGGCAGTACGTTTCTCTTAAGTTTGGGGCCAAGAATATCCTCGATGAAGACTATGTCGTCACCCAGACTATTGGAGTTACTCAGGGGGCCGGGGCCCGGAGAAGCAATGTAATAGAGCAGTATGAGATCGGCCGCAGTTTCTCGCTCGGGATCACCTGGAGTCTGTAGTCCGCCACGCAGGAACGTCAGTTGTCATCGATCTTTATCACCGGACGGTCTCGGAAACGGGGCCGGCTGGGTGTTTGTTGTCGGGCACCGACTCCATACATTCCGATTGTGGAGCATTCCCAACCGCCTGCCCCGCCGGGGAAGATTTCATCTGGCGTTTTCGAGCGGGTGATACGCCCGCGGTGCGGGCGCATGCGTGGCGAGGTCATCGTTGGGCCCCAATCAGGTGTCGATGTCGGTGTCGTCGACATTGGCCACGATCAGGTCGCCGTTTTGACGACTGACCCGCTCTACATCTTTCCACCCTTCGGCTGGGACCGTGCCGCGTGGTGTGCCATTCACATCATCGCGTCTGACGCGTTCACGTCCGGGATCGCCCCTCAGTACATGTCGATCGATCTGACTCTGCCGCTCGACACCGATGATCGCGCATTGGAATCGATTTGGACGGCGATTCACTGCGCGTGCGACGACCTCGGAGTCGCCGTCGTTACGGGGCACACCGGTCGCTACGAGGGATGCGAATTCCCGATTGTCGGCTCGGCTACCATGATCGGCATCGGGCCGTCCGGTGGCTACGTTGTTCCGTCAATGGCCCGGGTCGGTGACCACGTCATTGTGACGAAAGGCCCCGCAATCGAAGCAACGGCGACATTGGCCGCCGCTTGTCCCAAACTGGTTGGATCCCGTTGCGGGCAGGACTGTCTGAGACAGGCGCAGGCACTGCTGGAACGGATGAGTGTCGTCGACGATGCCAAAGCTGCGATACAGGCCGGGATTCACGATCGCGGTGTCACCTCGATGCACGACGCCACCGAAGGCGGTCTGTGGAATGCGTTGGCCGAAGTGTCACGTGCCTGCCAATGCGGAATGCGCGTCGACCGCTCGCAAATCCCGATGCCGCAAGCCGTCAGCGAACTCTGCGCTGCGTTCAACCTCGATCCATTTGTTTCCAGCAGCGAGGGAACGCTGGTCATCACTTGCCGACCGGGCAAATCGGCCGACGTGATCAGCATCCTGGGCCAGTCGGGGATCGAAGCGGCGGTCATCGGTGAGATGTGCGGCAAACACTCGGGAGTAATGGTCGCCGAGGGTGCGGTTCTCACCGAGCTTCCGAATGAATTCAGCGACCCGTTCTGGCCGGTGTTGCGTCAGGCGCTGCCAGAGGAAGCGACGCTTGGGTGACCCGGCGCAACACTCAATCCTGTATGCTGACCAGCTTGTAGTTTCCGTTGTCTTCCAACATCGACCCGAAGATCGGCAGCTCGAACTCTGTTCCCGAAGGGTCGCTCACCAGCACCCTTGTTCCTCGGTGCACGATCAGCGTGCCGTATCGGTTCTCCGGCTCCGTAAACTTGACCTCAACCAAATGCAGTTGAAGGCCGCCGTAGTCAGCCAGTGCGCGCCGCACTCCCTTCACGTTATTTTGCTGGTGGAGGTACCCCGCGAACATCAGATCAGTTGTTTCGGGGTTCTGTGCGATCGGCAACTGCGGCACCAGGATGGAATCGTGCTCGAATCGTGTCAGCCGCAAGCTGTCCAGCGTGGCTGCGTCCTCGGCTGCCAGCGCGGCCAGCACGCGGCGACAGGCGTCCTCCGGTGAAGCCGAGGCGTAAGTCAGCCGGGTTTCTCCCGGCGTGGACTTCCCACTGCACCCAGCCAGTGCTATTGCGAGGGCTGCCACAAAGTACCTTGTCAGTTGATTTTGCATGACTTCAACCCCGTTTGCGGCCGCCACCGACCATTCCAGTTCATATCAAAGGCGCATAGAGCGTATCGACAACGATGATAACACAAACCGCTCCCCAATCGATGATTGAGGAGCGGTTCAAACCCAGTGGCCCTGTAGCTTGATCAGCGGGATATGTACGGGCCACATCACGTATTAGAACTGCGAGAAGTCACACCACGGCTCATACCACGGGTCCGGGTCGTTGGCATCCATGGCGCCGATGAAGCACGCGGTCGTATCGAAGCAAGGCCACGCGGCAACGATCGCGTTGAGAATGGCAATGTCACCGGCCTGGCCGCCGACGCCGTCACCGTCCCAATCCTGATCAATCAGGTTGGCACACATGGCGTCCAGTCCGATCGGATTGCCCGGTGTAATAGGACGGAAATCCGGCGGCGTACCGGCAAATGTCGTGTAATCGACATTGGTGAAGATTTCCGGCAAAGCCGGATTGGCGAATGCATTGAAGAACACCTGGTTGTTCGACACCGGGTCAGTGATCACTTCGTACTCGAATGCATCATTGTCCTGTGCGGTATCGGCAACGTCATACCACACCGACTGCGCGATCTTCAGAGAGTCTTCATCGACGAGGCGTTGGGCCGGTGGGTCGTTGTCGATGTCGACGGCCGCACGCCACTTGGTAAACACCGTGTTGTAAATCCATGCCGCGGCGCCGCGACGGATGTGCGCCCCGGCATGCAGCGAAGCACCGGTGTAGTCATGTGCCTGCCCGATCAGTGTCATATTGCTGACGACCGGGTGCATGCGCGGCAGATTCTCGTTGCCGCTCGGGTGGTTGTCCCACTCGAGCCCATTGTGATTCGATGAGGAGTTCTTGGTCGGATCATGGATGGCAATCAGAAACTGGCCGCACCACCGAGCGCCGAGGTCGGAATCGAACGTGTCGTCGTCGCACCCGGAGAGGACCGCGTGACGGACATTGCAGGTGCCGCCGAACCACTCGATGCCATCGTCGGCATTCTGATTAATCTGAATGTACTCAAACAGCGTGCCGTGGCCAACGCCGTTGAGCGTGATCCCATTGAGCTCGTTGTCGGTCGTAAACTCACGTCCGGCAAACTCAACGACCAGATACTTATAACAGCCGCTGTTGTCATCGTCGTTGAGGCCGCCGCCCAATCCCCCGTCTCCTTCGGCCTGATTGAGTCCTCCGGGGTTGTTGTTGACCGCACAGCCATTGATCACAAAGCCACCCCAATCGCCGCGCTCACGTGCACCGGGCGCCAGCATGGACGTAAACGTGATGGGGTTGGTGCGCGATCCGACGATCTGCGCATATCCCGAGCGACGGACGATAAATGCCGCAGGAGTCGCAGACGACGTGTCGCCTTCAACCGTCACCCCGACTTGAACGATCAGGGTATCGGTCTTGTCCGGGCACGTCGTTCCCAGCTCGGCGCGATTTTCGCCGACGCTGGCAATACCGACCACACGATATCTCAATGAATCATCACAGATCAGCCAGCGTGTTCCCGCGCCCAGCCGCCCGGTGAGTGCATAGACACGATTCGGGAATACCGCCTGGCCGTTACGGAACGCGATATCCACGAACTTCACCACATCGAAGACATTGACGACGTTGTCACCAGTGGCATCGTCGGCTCCCAGCCGGCGTGACCGGGGACCATTGCGAAAGGCGATATCGACTGAGCCAACCACGTCAAACACGTTGATGATACCGTCACCGGTCAGATCACCAATCTTCGTTTTGGGAACCGTGTCGCAATCCGGGCACACCTGTGCATCAGCGGATTGAGGCGGGACCATCAGTGCCGCTGCTGCGAATGCTCCCAGGGCGATCATTCTCCAGTTGCGATGCATTTCTCCTCCTTGGGCAAATGCCCGTTGTCCAAAAGCCGCCGACCGCTCGGGCCGGACTGTCGATTAGTTGCTTGTGACTGCCTGGCACAGTCTGACGCGCCTCGAGATGGAGGCCGTCGGCGGCGAATCTGGGTGTGCGGAGTGAAGGACAAATTGTCGGCGCGTTAATATGCGGTAAACCGCCGATCGGGCACTCCTTCGGGCTGGCATGCAGGATGTTCCAACGTCATCGGTGGGACGGAATTTCATGACCGCTTTACACGTTCTTTGCAACATCGGGGCACTGTGGGTCGGTGCGTGTGGTTCCGTTCCGCCGGGACCCGCCATGGGGCGTATGAGTCGATGAACGGGGCAACAGTGTTAGTCGTCGAGGATGAGCGCGATATCCTCGAGGTTATCCGCCACAATCTGGCGCGCGAGGGGTATCGGGTTTTGGAAGCGTCCGACGGGGACGAAGGCCTGCGCAGCGCCCTGGATCACGGCCCCGACCTGGTGGTATTGGACATCATGCTGCCGTCGGTTGATGGAATCGAAGTTTGTCGCCAATTGAAATCCGACCCGGTTACCGCCTCGATTCCCATCATCATGGTCACAGCGCGCTCTGATGACACCGACATCGTCTTGGGTTTGATGACGGGGGCGGATGATTACCTCACCAAGCCGTTTTCTCCCAAGGAATTGGTAGCCCGGGTGCGGGCGGTGCTGCGACGCGGCCGGCCGTCGCTTCCCGAGGCGGGACAGTCTCGCGTATTGCGCAAGGGATTGTCGGTCGACCCCGACCGGCACGAGGTTAAAGTCGATGGACGATCGGTTGCGCTGACCGCGACCGAGTTTCGGTTGTTGCACTTCTTGTCCACCAACCCCGGCCGCGTGTTCTCCCGCGAGCAGCTTCTGCATCGCGCGATCGGTTCGGACGCCGTGGTGATCAAGCGCAACATCGACGTACACATTCGCGGCATTCGCAAAAAACTCGGCGACTACGCCGAATTTGTCGAGACGATTCGCGGCGTCGGATACCGTTTTCGCGACAACGGCACCTCCTGACAGGCGGCTTCGCATCGGAATGCGCTCCCGACACGAATTGCCGTAGTAGTCCGTTCATTGCACTTGCCGCAACGGATCGCACCTGCAACACGGCAATCGGTGTCACATTCAGCGTGTACCGGCCGATAGTACATATGGATGGCACTCAAGAGAGTCGCGTTTCAGGGCGAGCGTGGCGCGTTTTCCGAAACGGCAGTTTCGACACTCATCGGCGGGCGTTTCACACCCGTGCCATGTCCCACATTCGAAGATGTGTTCGCCAGTGTCGCCAAGTGTCGCGCCGACCGGGCGGTGATCCCGATTGAAAACTCACTCGCGGGATCGGTGATTGCCAACTACGATCTGCTTGTCCGTCACAGCCTGCACATCATCGGTGAATCACAACTTCGTGTCGTGCATTGTCTGATGGCAAAGCCGGAGGCAAAGCGGCGGCGGATTGTGCAAGTCTACTCTCATCCGGTGGCATTGGAGCAATGCCGGCGGTTTTTGCGGCGTTACAGGAGGATGAAGCCGATTCCGTACTACGACACCGCCGGTGCGGCACGATTGGTCGCCGAATCGGATGACGACAATATCGCTGCCATTGCCGGGCCACACGCGGCCGCAGCGTATGGACTGCGGATTCTGCGCCGATCCATCGAAGATGACCCGACCAACAGCACGCGCTTTCTGCTATTGGCAAGGCGGCGCTCAGAAGTACGCGGCCGTGCCAAGACGTCGCTCGTGTTTGCACTACCCCACGAGCCGGGGGCACTCTTTAAGGCGCTGTCGGTGTTCGCATTGCGGGACATCAATCTCACCAAGCTCGAATCGCGCCCGTCGCGCTCGCGACGCTGGACGTATCACTTCCATGTCGACATTGAAGGCAACGCGAACGACAAAAACATCCGCAACGCCTTATCCCACCTGCAGGAGACGGCGCCGTTTCTGAAAGTGCTGGGGAGTTATCCGATACGGGTGCGAGTAAGCCCGCAGTGACCGAACAGCGTGATTTCTCTGCAAAGCGGACTTACAACTCCAATCGATCCGCAATCTGAGCCATCGCATCGCGGACGCAGGCGATGTGTTCGTCGAGATCGACGCCGAGTGCCGCAGCGCCGTTGACGATGTCGTCGCGGGAGACCTGCGCGGCGAACGACTTCTGTTTGAGCTTCTTCCTCACCGACGACACCTCGACCGACGCAATCTTCTTGTCAGGACGCACGAGTGCGCACGCGGTCAGAAATCCGGTCAGTTCGTCGCAGGCGAAGAGTGCTTTGTCTCGCGGCGTCGTGCGCGGCACACCGGTATAGTCCGCATGCGACATGATCGTTGTGATCCAATCCTCAGTAATTCCCTTGCTCCTCAGAATCTCCGCGCCGCGAAACGGATGATCTTCGCGCGACGGCCATCGTTCATAATCGAAATCGTGCAAAAGGCCGATCGTGCCCCAAGACTCCTCGTCGGCTCCGAAACGGCGCGCATAAGCGCGCATCGACGCCTCAACAGACAGCATGTGTTTGATGAGCGACGGGTTCTTCGTGTATTCGTTCAGCAGCTTCCAAGCCGTGTCGCGGTCCATGGCGTCGCCCCCCCCGGAACATCTGCCTCATTGTAGCCGGAGGGAGGGGAGTATTCAATGTCAGATCGAGGAGACTGGTAAGACGCCGGAAGCCCTTGACTTAGGCGCCCCAACCGCGTTTGATGATAATCTGGCCGCGGGGTGGAGCAGTCTGGTAGCTCGTCGGGCTCATAACCCGAAGGTCGCAGGTTCAAATCCTGCCCCCGCTACCAAAATCACGACATCAGCGTTGACTAAGGAGCTGACGGGCTCATAATCCGCCGCGGCGGATCGCAGGTTTCCCTCGACTTTGCTCGGGGCTGCGCCTCGCGCTGCGCGCGCGGCCTGCAAATCCTGCCCCCGCTACCAAACTTCACTCCTTGAAGTGGCAACACTGGGGAGTTTTCATCCTTTGAGAATTCGTCTCAAAATGGCCGTTTTCTAGCGGTTTCCTTCTCTGTTCGCGATGTGTAATACATTGTTACCCGTTCATCTTGATGTCTGCGCTGCCATTTGCCTTCTGATTTCAGCTTCTCGATCGGCACGATACTCGGCGATCCGGCTCCGATCAGCCTCGGCGAGTGCACGCCGCAGCGCGGTTGCATCAAGGTCTCGACAATAAGCCGGCGTTCCGGTCTGCTGCCGCCAAGAGTCATCCAGAGCGCCGCTATCGACGGGGTCGAAGCCGAGATCGTCAACAAGCCTGAGTACGACCGCCTTGGCCTCAGATGAATCGCCGGCTACCGGTAGAGCAATCCGCCCCGTTGCACCCCTCGGCACACCCTTGTTCAGGAGACTATCGGCAAGAATGTTGTTGAACGCCTTAATCACGGGATGCCCAACTTGCTCTGCGACCCATTGACTGTCGAGCATGCCCCGGTCGATCGCGTTAATGCGACCGTCTCGCAATTCTGGATGGTAATTGCCGATGTCGATCACAACGCAACTACTCGGGGCATCTGCGAACAGCCCATGCGGAAGATCGGGGAGAGCCCTTGTTGGGACCGCGAGGATGACGACATCCACTGCTCTGGCGGCATCGACGACAGTTACGGGTCGTGCGCCGATCTCGGTCGCCAACGCCGTCAGGCTCTGGGGACCTCTAGAGTTTGCGATTGAGACTCGATGACCAAGTGCGGCGAGGTGGCGCGCAAGTATTTGTCCCATGCTCCCCGCTCCGATGATTCCGATTTTCATGTAGATTGTCCTCTACTTTCGCTGACAGAGCCAGGCATTTCGAATCTTGGATTTGTAGAGTGTCACCGGTACAGCCATTCCTTACCATGTCGGGTTCGCATCAATCGCAAATTCTTCAATCGGTCCGCCGGGGGACAGATTGGGTTCAGCTCGCAGGATCCATCACCTTCCTACGAAACAGAGGTCTGATCCGTACATCAACTCGACAGTTTAGTGCCGCAGCAATCCGCTGCAGCATCGACAACGAATGCCCCTGATAATCTGAATCCTCCAACTGGCAGATCACAGACGCCGACGTACCGACCATCTTCGCCAGTTCTCGCTGTGTCAGGCCCGCTTTGGTGCGGAGATCGTATATAGCTTGGGCAATATCCATGTTGACGCGCTCCTGCTCGAGCCGTGCACGTGCCTTAGGGTCGGGGCCAATGTAGCGGTCATACAGATACTTCAGTGTCTTCGATTGTGGTTTTCTGGCCGTCATATCATTACTCCAGTCTGGAAGTATGTCGTGAAGGAGAGGATTGGAATCTGATTTTTCGATCTATCGCACGACTAATCTCCCGCGTCGGAACTCTTGCTTCTTGCTTGGAGAATCCGTGCGAGACGATTACTACGGACGCACCCTGAAAGAAGTACAACATCCGATAGTTGACTCCGAGGTGCTTTGCCCTGAGTTCATAGATTCCCTCGCCCAAGGTGTCCGTCAGCGGTCGGCGAAGATCGAGTCCGAACTCTTCCAACCGCGAAAGCCGAGCGAAGCAGATTGCTCGCGCGCTTGCTGTCAGCCCCTCGAGCCATTCTAAGAGCGGGACTGTGCCATCGTCTTCACGAAAGAGGATCAAGTCAGCTCTTGGCACTCATCCCCTCCCATGTTCGTAATTTTACGAACAACATTCGTCATCTGTTTGAGCTTTCCTTTCTAACGGATTTCTAACAAAACACGCCAAAGCGCTACAAAAAACGACAAAACACCAGACAGGGCAACTCCAGCTAACATATTGCTGGAGTTGCCCTTTGGTGTCTGGTGTTGTCTGCTGGCTTACGATCAGAAACGGCTCATACTCCGAAGGTCGGAGGTTTCCTTCGACTCCGCTCAGGACTTCGCAAATCCTGCCCCCGCTACCAATTCTGAAGACAATCCCTCTGTAGTGTGCTCCGAGATCCAATTCCGCCGTAACCGGATGGGACATCCGACACTTGGCGTACGAAACCGCTACTGAAGCCGTCGGTTCTAAGTCGGGTGCGTGGCGCTGGCGCGTCGAAACAACACCGCAGATAAGCCAAACAAGGCGACGAAGTACGTATTCAGAATTAACACACCCACCACACCCATGAGTGCTTCCGTGGAGTTGACTGCGGGCTTCTTGATAATCATCGCAATCACGGGGACCAGCGCTTGAGCGAGCGCCGTTGCAAACAACGCGCGTGCCATTCCATTCGGCCGGAAACGCGCGATGAGGGCGCCGAAGAATCCGACGAGGGGCACGGCGAAATACATCGTGTTGACGGGGTTGTCCTCCGACCCGATCAGCCCGACGGCCAGATTCAGCCAGAAGAGGATGAGTGCTGTCACAACCGCAACACCAACGGCGGCCCGGTACACGCTATTGCCTGTCATTCTTGCTCCCAGCTCATACGCGAGGCCAGTGCCGGCCAGGAGGACGCCAGCGACAACGAAATCAAAGAGGGTCCAGTCCACTTCATCGGTGAACTGCATCGCGATCAAAGGCACAAGCAGAATGGCCGTTATCGCGAGCACAATGCCGATGAGTCTTTTGTTTCGCATCGTAGTAACCGTCATCCTTTCTCGAATCATTCCTGCGGACGTTTCGACGAACATCCAGAGCGCGCAGCCGAACAATCCTCTTTCTTCCTCTGCGCGCTCTCGAAGAAGATCGTTGAAGGTTTGTTCAATGCCCTCGCCGAAGCGCGCGCTGTACGGCGTTGGGTAGAGGCGAAGCAGTTTCGCATACCAGTTTCGGTATCGACGTATTGAGTGTTCAGATGCCATAGGCGATTGCGTTTGGCGAAAGCCGTTCTTGTTTGGCAACTGCAACGACCTCGCGGTAACGCTCCAACTCAGCCGCGAGCGCCCTCTGGCCTAGGCCGGTGATTTTATAGTACACTCGCCGTTCATCGTCCATGTCGGGGTCCACTTTCTTCTCGCTCTCGCAGATCAAGCCGGCCACGAGCATGCGACCCAGCGAGCCGTAGAGCGTTCCCGGTCCCATCTTTACTCTTCCCTGCGAATCGGCTCTCACTCGCTTCATGATTCCGTAGCCATGTCGCTCTCCTGTCGAGAGCGCGAGGAGGATATGAAGCACCGCCGGAGTGAGGGGCGCTCTGGCATTGTTCGTTGCCATCCTCCGAGAATATATCCGTAGCGGATACATATCAAGCGATTCTTTCCAACACTTTGTTCTACTAGACACGCCAATAGGTTGGAAAAAACACGAATGCACCAAACAGGGCAATCCCGGCTATATCTTTTCCGGCATTGCCCGGTGGTGTCTGGTTCTGTTTGCTGGCTTACGTCCTGAAGCGGCTCAGAACCCGAAGGTCGCAGGTTTCCCTCGACAAGCTTGAGACTTCGCGAATCCTGCCCACACTACCAACGTAGCGCAGGCATAGTGTAACCGCGACAATCGTTCGGGCCACACTTCAGGACTTACTTCTTAAGGGGCGTTCCCTGCCTCGCTGCCGCTCTCGATCGTACGCACTCCCCGGTTCACGACCGGCGCCGTCCGAGTCCCTTTCGGGCGCGGTTGCGGAGGCAGGCGCGGCAGATTCGGATTGAGTCGTAGGAGATTGACTCGCCGAGGTCATCGAAGAGCGGCTTGAGCCGTTCGATGCCGACTCGTTCGACTGCGGCGCGGACTTTGATGAAAGTTTGATCATCGACCCAGGGGGATGGTGAATCGATCCGATTGCGGTTGATGTAATCGTCGAGATAACCGGCGACCGTTGCCGAAGCCCGACCGACCTGTGCCGCAACATCTTCGAGCGCCAGCTCCTTCTCGAACAGCGCAAACGCCCGCCTTTGCGCATCGCTGGAGATCGGCTTCGGCGGTATGTCGACCCGCGAATCTGTCAACACCGGCTTTGACGTCAAATCGGTCGGCAATTTCTTGCGTTCGCACCACTGAACGATACACTGGAGAAACTGCCGTCCGAATTCCCGGCACTTTTTCTCACCCACACCACTGATCTTCAGAAACGCGGCCAATGTACCCGGACGCTTCAATGCGATGTCACGCAGCGTGGCATCGCTGAAAACGACGAATGCCGGGACATTGCGCTCGTCGGCCAAGGCACGTCGCAGCTTCCGAAGCGACTCAAACAACTCCCGGTCGACTCCGGACAATTCCTGTTGCGGGACGGCGGCGGATTGACCGGCCCTCAGAGGTGTCTGTCTGAGACGCGGCGAGTTCTGTCCGCGCAGCACCGACCAACCTTTATCGGTCACCTGCAGGATTCGCCCATCGGAATCGTGCTCCAGAAGTTTTTGCGCCTGCAACTGTCCAATCCAATCACGAACAGCGTGAACGTCTGCATCAGAAAGGATTCCGTATGTGCTCAGTCGATTATCGCCGGACTGCGCGATCTGCGGGTCCCGTGTACCAATCAAGACATTGGCGAGGTAATCGGGACTTTCCGGCCGGCGCAGCCGAACGACACACGAAAGAATCTTCTGTGCCGTGATCAGCGGATCGGCGAACGCGTCCTGTTCGCTCAAGCAGATGTCGCAGGCGCCGCAATTGGACGGTTCATAGTCCTGATCGAAATTTCTGACGAGCGCCTTGTGTCGGCACACCGAACTCTCGCAAAACCGCGACATCAATTTGAGTTTTTGCAGTGCCGCCGCCCGCACATCCGGAACCAGTTCATTCATCATGCGTTTCCAGAGAATAAAATCTCCCGGCGACCACAAGAGAACGCACTCTGACGGCAGGCCGTCGCGTCCGGACCGACCCGCTTCCTGCTGATAGTTTTCAAGCGTCTTGGGCGCCCCGGCGTGGATGACATAACGGACATTCGATTTGTCGATTCCCATCCCGAATGCGACCGTCGCAACAATGATGTCGGTCTCATCGCGAAGGAAGGCGTTTTGATTGCGTTGGCGATCGGTGTTCTCCAGCCCGGCATGGTAGGGCAGCGCACGACATCCCGCGTCACGCAGAGAGCCGCACAGATCATCGACGTTGCGGCGGCTGATGCAATAGATGATCCCCGACTCTCCAGGGTGCCGTTCGATGACCGAACAAATCTGATCCCACTTCTTGACGCGCCGCTCAACCCGATAGGTGAGATTGGGGCGATCGAAGGATCCGACCAGAACGGTGGGATCACGCAGTCCCAGTTGTGTGGCGATGTCCTGCCGCACCCGACGAGTCGCGGTGGCGGTGAAGGCGTGAATCCCGGCATCAGGAAACTCGCGACGCAGGAGCGCCAGTCTCCGATAGTCGGGGCGGAATTCATGACCCCAGGTGCTGATACAGTGCGCCTCGTCAATGGCGAAGAATGCCGGGTTCAGTGCGCGGAGCATGTTTGTGAATCCGCCCGCACCCAGCCGCTCCGGTGCGACATACAACAGCTTGACCCGTCCCGACTTCAGTTCATCGGCGACGCCACGTTGCTCCGGTGCGCTTTGCATGCTGTTCAAACACGCCGCCGGCACGCCGCACTCGCGCAACGCATCGGTCTGATCTTTCATCAAAGACAGAAGAGGCGAGACCACGACGGCGGTGCCGCGCATCGCCAAGATCGGTGCCTGGTAACAAAGCGATTTTCCGCCGCCGGTCGGGAGCACGACCAGTGAGTCGCGCCTTGTGAGAACGCTGTCAATGGCCTCGGCCTGCAATGGCCGGAACGAATCATAGCCCCAGTGTTTGCGCAGGATGGGAAGGACCGTATCGAGCATGGTTCCTGCTGGATGAAATCAAGGACCCGCAGTAAACACCGATTCAATCGGATTGGTCAATCATCATTCGGAGAAAGTGATATGGACCGTCCACGATGGAGCGGTGATGATTTTGCGGGTACGGTGTTGCGCAATTACCGACACGATCAGAACGTTCTGTCTGGGGCTCCCTTGCGAAACCCGAATTGAAAACCCCCCTGCCCCGTGTGAGATCACGGGGCAGGGGGTTGTGTTGTCGTACGCGGTGATGTGTGGCGCTACTTCATCAGCGTCATCTTGCGGGTGGCGACGAAGCCGCCCGATGAGATGCGGTAGAAGTACACACCCGACGCCACCGGCTGACCACGCTCGTCACGCCCGTCCCAACTGAGCTGCTGACGGCCCGCTTCCGAGTGGCCGGTGTAGCCACGGATCGACTGGCCCGCCACGTTGTACACCGTCACGCTCCAGTCTCCCGCCTCGGGCAGATCGAACGGTATCACCGTCCCCGCATTGAACGGGTTCGGATAATTCTGGCCCAGCGCGTACTGCGTCGGACGCTGGATCAACGCCGCCTGGCTG
>DASWIS010000013.1 GCA_036397555.1 Candidatus Zixiibacteriota bacterium
CATCGACTCGTTTTCGGTCGTGGAAAGTTCGCTGGACTCCTGCCGGACCTCGATCTGCCTGGTCATCGACGTATCCGGAAGCATGGCGAACTCGGACAAGCTGGACGAGGCGAAGGACGCGGCGCATGCGTTCATCGACCAGATGGACACGCATGATCGCATGGCGATCGTCAAGTTTTCCGACTGTTACTCGACCGTGCAGGGATTTACCAGCGACACCGCCCTGCTACACGCCGGCGTCACGGGATTGACTGCCGGGGGCTTCACGGCGGCGTTCGACGGCATCTGGGGGGGCGTCCAGTTGACGGCCGCGGAACTGAGCGCGGGGCGCAGTCTGGCGGTGATCGCATTATCCGACGGTATGGAAAACCGCAGTTGGCTGTGCGCCGTCGGCACCTCGCCGGACGGCATCACGCTCGACGGTGATTTTTCCGACGACTCGACGATGATCGTCAGCGCGGCCATCAGCAATTCCATCCCGATCTACACCATCAGTCTGGGCTCCGGATTCGATCCGACGTATCTGACCAAATTGGCGGCGGGCAGCGGCGGCTCTTATCACCACGCGCCTGACGGCTCCGATATCATCGACATTTACGAAGAGATCAAGTTCCGGCTGTGCAGCCGTTATCTCATATGCTACCTCAGCCCCGACACGATCAGCGACGGCGACTGCCATGTCGTCCGGGTGTGCTACCAGGATGAGACCGGCGAGTGCGGGCCGTGCGACACGATCATCTATTGCGAGCCGACCCCGCCGGAAATCCGCATCGTCGCGGGTCCCGATTGCATCGAGCCGGACAGCGCGGTCATTCTGTGCGCGTACGTGGTCGACTCGGACACGCCGTCGGAGTCGCTGACGGTGCAATTGTATTACCGGACGGACTTTGACGCATCGTACACGTCGGTCTTTCTGGACGGAGACGGCGACAGTCTCTACTGTGATACGCTACCCGGTTCTTTGTTCCCGTGCAGCGCCGACGGGGTGCAGTTCTACTTCACCGCTTCGGACGGACATGGCACGGTCGCCAGCCCTGCCGATGCGCCGGACACGGTGCACGAGATACTGGTTTGTCCCAACGAGCCGCCGACCTGCTCCACGCTGGTGTCGACCGGCCCGCCGAGCTGTCTGCCGCCGGAAGCGCACGTGGTGCCGATCATTTCCACCGATCCCGAAGGGCGGCCGGTTAATTGTGTTCTGACCGGCGACGGCGAACTGGTGGGCGGTGCCTGGCAGGTTCTCAATCCGGGAGCCGGCCAGCACGTGTCGGCGCGCGTGGTTTGCTACGACGAATGCGGCGACTCCTGCTGGATCGACTTCGATTTCACGTTCCCGACGCCGACGGACGTTTTCTGCAATCTGCCGAACGACACCATGATCCACCTGTGCACGCCGACGCTGGATTCGCTCCCGGTCAGCGCGACCGGAGGGGCGGTCTGCAAAGTGATCGCCGGCCCTGGCGCAATTCAGGGCGGCTACTGGGTCTATCAGCCCTCCGGCGATAACGACACGGCCGTGGTCACGGTCGAGTGCGCCACCGAGTGCGATACATGCCGCGGCACGTTCGAAGTGTTCTACGACATCGACGAGCACGTCTCGATCGACTGTCCTCCAAACGTACGCTATGAGTGCGATTCGATCGGCGAATTCGGCGAGCCGACGGTGGATGACGAGAACCCGGAGACCGTAGTACTCGACGTTCGCTGCGACACGGTACCCGGCGATTGTCCGCAGGAGTATGTCATTACCAAGACGTGGGTGGCGACCGACGAGTGCGGCAATGTCGACTCGTGCAAGCAGGAAATCACCATCTACGACGAGACGCCGCCGACGATCACCTGCCCGCCGGACACGCTGGTCTCATGCGATGAGCTGCCGGAGGCGCACGCGCTGGCGCAGAAGTCGCCGGGCGGGCTGTGCATCGACGAATACGATTTCCGCTGGGGCGCGCCGACAGGTGTGGTCGACAATTGCGATCCCAATCCCCAATTCTGCCTGAGTAATGTCCGGATCGTATCCGATCCGGTCACGTCCTGCGATGTGACCTATGAGGTGACGTTTGCCGCCTACGACGCATGCGGCAACTACGACACCTGCACGCAGCGCATCCGCTTTGTCGATACGACCGCGCCGGAGATTGCCTGCCCCGACACGGGGTATTTCCCCTGCGGCACGGCGATCTTGGTGAATCCGCCATCGGCCGTCGACAACTGCGACAATGGCGCCTTCGTCGAATTGGACACGGTGATCAGCGATACCGATGTTGAGTGTCCGCAAGTACGCATCGATACCTACGTTTGGGTCGCGACCGATGAGTGCGGCAACTCCGACACCTGCCGTTGGGCGGCGGTCTTTCTCGATACGCTGCCGCCGGTGCTCTTGTGCCTGCCGGCCGACTCGATCGACTGTGATTCGGAGGGCATCCTTCCGCAGCCCACCGCTCCGGAAGCGTTCGATCTGTGTGACACCAATGTCACCGTGCAGATGATCGGGGATACGACGTTGACCGACGACATCGCGTGCCCGGTGATCGGGATCCGCGCCGTGACGTGGGAGGCCATCGACCACTGCGGGAACGCCGACACGTGCGTTCAGCGCACGTATCTGATCGATACGCTGCCGCCGGAGATCGAATGCGTGGAGATTCTGCGCTACGAGTGCGATTCTGTTCCGGAATCATGGGAGGAGCCGACGGCGACCGATCTGTGCGACACGCTGGTGGAGGTGTCCCTCATCGGAGCCGACACGATTGATGCCGATTGCGGGTATGTCGTGGTGGTGATCTGGGAGGCGGTCGACGACTGTGACAACAGTTCGCGCTGCCTTCAGGAGATCATCATCTACGACGAGACGCCGCCGCTGTGCGACATCCCCGACACCGCCCGCTTCTTCGTCTGCGAACCGGGCCAGCAAATCTGCCTGACGGTGGGCGCCACCGACTCCTGTGACGACTCGGTCGAGTGCCGGTCGGACATCGGGACGGTCACCGACAACCGCTGGTGCTACAATCCGACGTTTGCGGGCAGCTACTGGGTGCATTTCACCTGCGTCGACGACTGCGGCAATGAGTGCCTCGACAGCACCTGGGTGGAGGTCCGTGAGAACCAGCCGCCGACGTGCGAAGTGCCGCCGGACACCACGATCTTTTTGTGCGACAGCACGCATGAACTGCTGTGTCTCGGCGAGTTTAAGTTTGTCGATCCCGACGGCAATCTGGACCCGACCACGCAATTGATCGAGGTGAAGGGATCGCAGGGCAACGGCGTGGTCGATTCGATTTACGGCACCTACTGTCTGCTGCCCGCGTCGTACACGAGTGACACGACGCTGTACATCATCTTCAGTATCTCCGACACCTGCGGCGATTCGTGCATCGACACGACGATCGTCAACATCCAGTTAAACGATGCGCCGCGCTGCTTCCTCCAGTCGGACACGCTGAGAAAGTTCCTCTGCGAGCCCGACTCGGTCTGCTTCGACTGGGACAGTTTCGATCAGGACGGCAACCTGGATTCGTGCTGGTTCACGATCCTGGAGCCCGACAGCGGCAAGGGGCTGGGGCGCACAGAGTGCCTGTGGGTCGAGAGCGATACGACGATGCTGGTCGAACTCTGTTGCGTCGATTCGTGCGGGGCGACGTGCTACGACACAATCGTCGTCATCGTCAATCTGAACGAGCCGCCGGTTTGCGAGATGCCCAACGACACGACGATTTTCCTGTGCGAGCCGGACTCGGTCTACCTGTCGTATTATAACTCGACGGACCCCGACTTCAATCTCTCCCATTGCGACCTGATCCTGCTCGGCGATGACTCCGCGAAAACTTTCGACGCCAGCGACTATTATTACGCGGATCGCGACACGACGGTCACGTTCATCATCCGCTGCTGGGATCAGTGCGACGAGTACTGCGAAGACACGTTTACGGTGACGTTCGAGTTGAACGAGCCGCCGGTGTGCGCCGACATCAACGACACGACGCTGTACTCATGCGACAGCGACAGTACGCTTTGCTGGGAGCTCCCGCTGTTCTGGGATCCGGACAACAATCTCGATCCGTCACTGTGGATCTTCCGGGTCATCGACGATACTAAAGGTTTGGCCGAAATCGATACCGTACTCGGGACAGTCTGCGTCGACCTCGCGCAGATCCCATCGGACACGACGTTCACGATTGAGTACGGCGCCACTGATTCATGCGGTGAGTCGTGCCTCGATACATTCCTCGTCACGGTCCTGGTCAACGAGCCGCCGCGCTGTTATCTCGAAGCGGATACGCTCTGGAAGTTCCTCTGCGATCCGGACACGGTCTGCTTCCTGTGGAACAGCAACGATCCGGACGGCAATCTGGATACCTGCACGTTCGCATTGTTGGGTGATCCCGACAAGGTGCCGACGCACCCGGAGTGCTTCTACGTGGAGAGCGACTCGATCCTGACGGTGGAGATGACGTGCATCGATTCGTGCGGGGCGACATGCGTCGACACGATCGTGATTATCGTCGACGTCAACGAGCCGCCGGTCTGCGACAGCCCGAACGACACGACGCTGGTGTTCTGCGGCGAGCAGAGCACCCAATGCCTGTACCTGTCGGTCTCCGACGCGGACGGCAACCTCTTCGCGGAGGGGGGCTACTGGGCAGTCGGACCGGTGGGAGGTCCGTCACCGTCGAGCGACGCCGTGACGACTGATCCCGACAGCGGTTTCGTGACGATCTGCTGGACCGGATGCCCGTTCGATCACGACACGACTCTGACATACTTCCAGTTGGCTGTCGACGCGTGTGGCGACACATGCACAGACACGTTTACCGTCACATTTGATTGCAATGAGCCGCCGGTGTGCGATCTGGGCAATGACACGACGCTGACGTTCTGTCTACCGGATGAGTGCGATACGCTCTACTTCGGGTACGGCGACTCGGACAGCGATTACTTCGACTGTATTCTCAATCTGATCGACCCGAACGGCGACAAGTCGGTCGACACCGGGTTGATTGTCATTTGCAATCCCGGAATTGACACGGTCTTCTACTATGAGTTGGTGTGTTACGACTCGTGCGGCAGCTCCTGCTACGACACGGTCAAGATCACGGTCGATGGGAACCTGCCGCCGATCTGTGACGTTCCGGGCGACACGAGCATTTTCCTGTGCGATTCATCCGATACGGTGATGCTGCCGGTCGGCGCGACCGACCCGGAAAACGGCGAGGTAACCTGTCGCGTGGTCGCCGGGCCGGGCATGATCGAAGACGGCTGGTGGATCTACGTGCCCAAGCCCGACGCCAAGGATTGCAACACCTGCGGCGACGGCACCGGTCCGGTGTGCGTGTGGATCGAGTGCGAGGACGAGTGCGGGAACATTTGCGCCGACAGCTTCTGCGTCAGCATTATCGTCAATCAGCCGCCATTCGTGATCGCGCCTCCGGACAAAGAAGTCTGGCTCTGCGGGCCGGATACGATCTGCCTGGGTCCGTGGCCGGAGATCGACTTTAACAACAATGTCCGTTCGCGCTTCGTCCACTTCGGGTGGATGCAGCCGCCGCTGGTCTGCTTCTATGCGGACACATCGGGCCTGTACACGATCGACTGCTGCGTAGAGGACTCATGCGGTGCGCTGGTGTGCGATACGACGTATGTGCTGGTTCACATCACGCCGCCGGTGGAGTGTGTCGAGCGCGACGATACGCTGCTGAATCTGTGCGACCCGGCGTTGATCGAGATCGACGTGGATTCGGCGTTCGGCGATTCGGCCGAGGTCTACTGCTCGCTGGTCGACGGGCCCGGATCGCTGGAAGGCGGCATATGGTCGTACTACGCGGAGGACGACACGTCGTTCTGCGTCACGATCAGTTGCCGCGACTCGTGCGACAACCTCTGCATCGACACGTTCTGCGTGACGATCATTGTGGCCGATCCTCCGGAGTGCAAACTGCCGGATGACACACTCATCACGCAGTGTGAGCCGACGCAGATTTGCCTGCCGGTCGGGTTGGTGACGCCTCCGGGCAATACGCTCGCCGGTGGCGACCTGGCGGTGCGTCCCGACAATCGCTACAGCAGCCCCGGCAAGACGCCGCAGCGCTCACCGCAGACGAAGGGCCGCGAAGCAGCGAATTGCGAGCTGCTCTTTGGGCCGGGAACGATCGACGGCGGGCTGTGGTGCTATTTGCCGCCGGAAGGCGACACCTCGTTCTATGTCGGCGTGCGATGCTACGACACGTGCAACAACTATTGCGAGGATTCCTTCAAGGTCGATATCCACATCAATACGCCGCCGGTGTGCATCGTCCCGAACGACACGACGATCTACCTGTGCGAGCCGGATTCGGTCTGTCTGCCCTATGGCGCGGAGGACCCGGACGGGAACATCTGGATCTGCCGTCAGAAGGGCAAGTCGTCCGACCCGCTCGGCGTCCCGTTGTTCTGGTGCTACTACGCCGACCGCGACACGACCATCCAGGTCATTATCGAAGTCTTCGACAAGTGCGGTGCGATGTGTTCGGACACATTTAATGTGACGTTCGAGCTCAATGATGGGCCGGTCTGCGAGTTCCTGGATCTGAGCGGCCCGCCGCCGTGTCCGTCGCCGCAAATACCGTTGCTGATCCCGTTCCAGTCGGTCGATCCCAACGACGATCCGACGACGTGCGAACTGCTGCCGACCGCGAAGGGCACGTTGAACGGGAATATCTGGACGCTGGATCCGGTGATTCCGGGAGATGTGATCTCCGACACGATCGTGTGTTCGGATTCGTGCGGGGCGGCGTGCACGCTGTTAGTCGAGTTCCAGATTCCGAATCCGTCGCCGCCGATCTGCAATCTGCCGGATGACCAGACGCGGTTCCTGTGCGACCTCGTCGCCGACTCGCTGCCGGTCTCGGCCATCGGCGGAGAATGCAGCATCGTCGAAGGTCCCGGTGAATTGCGCAACGGGTACTGGGTGTATACTCCGTCCGGCGATGAGCAGGTCACGGTTGCAATCGAATGTGAAGGCATCTGCGAGACTTGCAGCGGCGAGTTCACGATTACCTACGAGATCAATGAGCCGCCGATGTGTCCCATCGAAACGGATACGGCTCGGTATCGGTACTGCGAGCCGGGCGAGATCTGTTTCGGCGGACTCGAGTCCTACGATCCGGATGGAAACCTCGATACGTGCTACGTCGCCAATGGCATCGGCGAGCTGCGCGAGGGCAAGGGTGAGATCTGGTGCTTCTACGCCGAAGATGACGACACTTTTGACGTCATTATCCGTTGCGAAGACTCCTGCGGCGCTTTCTGCGAGGACACGTTTACGGTCATTGTCGACATCAATGACCCGCCGGTCTGCAATCCGCGCAACGACACGACGATCTTCCTGTGCCAGCCGACCGAGCTGTATTTCGAGTACGCGCCCGGCACTGATCCCGATTTTCCGGCCGATTACCCGTATTGCTACCTGGTCAACGGCGACTCCGAGGAAAAATCGGGTTTTGCGACATGGTGGTACTACGCCGACCATGACACGACGGTCTGCTTCGTGATCCGGTGCGTGGACAATTGCCAGGCCTACTGCGAGGACACATTCTGCGTGACCATTGAGATGAACGAGGCGCCGGTCTGCGAGGTGCCGAATGACACGACCATTTTCCTGTGCGAGCCGACCGAGGTCTGCCTGCCGTTCGGCGGCAGCGACCCGGACGGCAACCTGTGGTACTGCCAAGTCATCGGCATCGGCTGCAAGGATCCCGAGGGCGGCTGCAAGACGTACGACGGCTTCGGCGAGTGGTGCTGGTACTCCGAATACGATGAGTCGATCGAAGTGATCGTCCGTTGCGTCGATTCGTGCGGCGCTGTCTGCGAAGACACGTTCCGCGTGACCTTCGAGCACAATGAGCCGCCGGTGTGCGAGTTCCAGACACCCAGTGCGCCCGGATGCACGCCGCCGATCGCGTTCGTGCCGTTCACCACATCGGATGCGGACAGCAACTTCTCGCATTGCGTGCTGGACGGTCCCGGTGAGTTGACCGAGGCGGGCTGGCAGTATGTCCCGACGCCGGGCGAGCACGTGAGCGTGAGCATCACCTGTTACGATTCCTGCGGCGCCAGTTGCAACTTCGGATGGGAGATCGACTACCCGAGTCCGGCGCCGGTGATTTGCGAGGTGCCGAACGACACGACCATCGTGACGTGCGGCGAAGAGGAAATCTGTCTGCCCATCGCAGGCGGCAATTGCGAGATCACCAGCGGTCCCGGCACATTGGGCGACGGCCAGTGGTGCTACACACCGTCCGAAAGCGGCGAAGTGACGGTGGAGATCACCTGTTACGGCGTCTGCGACTCGTGCGTCGGGTCGTTTACGGTCAACTTCACGATCAACGAGCCGCCGGTTTGCAATGTGCCCAATGACACGACATTCCTGATCTGCGAGCCGACGCAAATCTGTCTGCCGGTGTCGGCGAGCGATCCGGACAACAACCTGTGGACCTGCACGGAGTCGGGTCCGGGAACGCTCTCGAACGGAAACTGGTGTTACACCGCCTCGGCCGAAACAAGCTTCTACTCGTACATCAACTGCATCGACTCGTGCGGCGCCAGTTGCTTCGACTCGTTTAAGGTGACAATCGAGCTGGATGATCCGCCCAGTTGCGATCACCAGGCCGACACATCACTGTTCCTCTGCGAGCCGACGACGATCTGCGTGGCGGTGCCCGCGGTGAATGCCGACAGTTGCCAACTGTTGACGAGCCAGGGCACGTTGTCCAACGGGCAGTGGTGCTACAATGCCACGGTGGACGAGATCTTCGACGTCATCATCCGCTGCTTCAACGAATGCGGAGAGTGCCGCGACACCTTCCGAGTCTCGATCGACATGAACGAGGAGCCGATTTGCAACGTGGCGCTGCCCCAGACGTTTATCGTCTGCGAAGGCGAATCGATCTGCCTGCCGATCAGCGGCACCGATCCGGAAGGCGGGCTGGTGGTCTGTGAATTGCTCGACGGGTTGGGCGAGATCATCAACGGGCAGTGGTGCTACACGCCGATGGCGAGCGGCTTTGTACCGGTGACCATCCGCTGCACCGACCCGTGCGGCGGCTCTTGTCAGGTGACGCGACAGTACAGCGTCATCGTCGACAACGACGTCTGTACACCGGGCAGCGCTCAGATTCTGCCCTTCCCGGACGACACCAAGAGCACCGGTGACGTCGACGACGACGGCAAGGTCGATCTGTTCGACCTCGTGGCGATGGTCAGCAAGATCTATCGCCCGGCAGCGCCGACGACGCTCGCCGCAGGGCTGGACAACTACAACCCGCGCGCCGATGTGAACTGTGACGGCAAAGTCGACGTGGCGGATGTGACCCTGCTGGCCGAATTCCTCTTCCGCTCCGGCCAGAAGCCGTGCGGCAAGACCGGGCCCGCGGAGACTGCGCAGCCCGAGCAGCCCGGCACGGATGACCAGCCGGCGGGCAGCGAAGTCGGCAGCACGACGACTACGCCGCCGTCGACAGTCAAGCCGAAGCAGTAAGTGCACCAATCAGGCAGCAAGCCAACGGCCCTCCGGTCTGAGATTGGAGGGCCGTTTTTCATGTGAACCGGCCGGGATTCGCAGACGGGTCAGCCCAAGGGCTGACCCGCACCGGCGCAAACCACTTCCTCGCGTGCGGGTCAGCCCTTGGGCTGATCCGCACGGGGCAGAGCGGATCCGTGATACGAATCCTCATGTGCTGCTGAATGCCGATCGGACTGAGCTTTGACACGGACGGGGCGTGATATACAGCTTCGCGTGCCGGGCAGACGGAATGTGAGTCGCTCGGAATTCGCAGACGGGTCAGCCCAAGGGCTGACCCGCACGGGGCGGAGCGGATCCGTGATACGAATCCTCGTGTGCTGCTGAATGCCGATCGGACTGAGCTCTGACACGGACCGGGCGTGATATACAGCTTCGCGTGCCGGGCAGATTGAGTGCTGATCCGGGCGGGCGCGATACACAACTTCGCGTGCCGGGCAGCCCTCGGGTTGACCCGCACCGGCGCAAACCACTTACTCACGTGCGGGTCAGCCCTTGGGCTGACCCGCACGTGAAGACATTCCCGCTTCAGACCGTGGGAATCGATCAGAGGCAGGGTGTGCAGAATTGCGCTGGGTCACCGTTTCGGAACGCGACATCGACAAACGCCACGACATCGAATACGTTGGTGACGCCGTCGCAGGATGTGACATCCGTGTCTTCGACCGGGCAATCGGGACTCTGGGGAGCAGTGCCATTGCGGAATGCGACATCGACCGCCTTGACGACATCGAAGACATTGACGACCGCGCCGTTGGCGGCCGGATCGGTAAAGTTGGGGCAATCGCAGGCGGGCGGGTCTCCCACGACAACGACGCCGAGCATGCCATCGAACTCATGCGGCCCGCAATAGTACGGAAACACACCTTCGTCATCGAATTGACGCGTGAAGATGGGTGATGCGAGGTTGAGGTCTGCGTCCCACAACAGGCCGGAGTTGGGATCGGCCGAGCCGGTGCCGGACGTGGTCGTGTGGCTTTCGGAGCGGCGTGTCCAACGGACCTGATCGCCGGGATCGATCTGCACGGAGTCGGGGTCGAAGACCATGCCGACGGCATCAACATCAACCATGTTGGCCGGGCGTGTCCCGACGTTGATGACGCCATCCATGCCGAATCCCTCGTGAAATTCGCAAAAGTACGGGTAGCTGCCGGGGATGTTGAACTGACGCTGAAATGACGGTGTGCCGCCGTCCAACGCAGAGATCCACTCCGATCCGGCCTCCGGATCCCCTGAGCCGGTCCCACTCGTTGTCGTGTGGATGCCGACGATCCGTACCCAGCGTACGGTGTCGCCGTGGAGAATGTTGACGAGGTCGGGCGAAAACGAGGTGGACAGGGCCTGAATTTCGATCACCGCCGCCTCGGGCATACCCACGGACAGCAGCACTGCGGTCAAACAGAGAGCAATTCGTCTCATGAAATCCTCCCAACAAAATTGACGATGTCTGCCCGATGAGGTGGTTTCATCGTAGCCACCGGGCGCGACTGTCGACGACAGCCTTGCGGCATGTATCCTCCTCTTGGTGATGAGTCCTTCGAAAATCGCCATCGACGCGACGTGAGGTGTACGCGTGGCAGGCAAAACCCTACTTGTCAGAAGATACAGTGGAATTGCCGGGTGTCAATGGATCAGGCAGGGCCAGCCGGTCCGCGTTTGGGGCATGCCGGGGCCGCCGGTGGTACGCGGACCCGTGAAAGCGATTGCCGGTCTTGCAGTTCTAACGAATCGGCGCGGCAGAGGATCAGCAAATCCCGGTTGACAGCAGGGGGGGTGTGCCGATATAGTTTGGTGAGGCCGATGCGGGAATAGCTCAGTTGGCTAGAGCGTCACCTTGCCAAGGTGAATGTCGCGGGTTCGAATCCCGTTTCCCGCTTTTTACGTGAGTGAGTCGTCACTTTCCCGCCCGCACAGGGCGTTTTTTTTGATGGCCCACAGTGCACGGCCCGAAGAGAGCATCGCCCCGATGGCGGGTTAGCCAAGTGGTAAGGCGGAGGTCTGCAAAACCTCTATACTCCGGTTCGAATCCGGAACCCGCCTCTTAGCTGCGCAGGAGTCCGACAAGAATGGCGGCTGCGGCCGTCTCTTTTCCCCTGTGTTTGCGCAGCCCCTGTTACATCTTTTGAGACCGCAAGCCGGAGTGGCGGAATGGCAGACGCCAGGGACTTAAAATCCCTTGTCCCGATTGGGACGTGCCGGTTCGAGTCCGGCCTCCGGCAATGTGTCTCCGCGACGTGACCGCTGATCTGCGGGTGTGTTGAACAGTTCTCCGAGCTTGTCCAGCCGAGCCCCGAATCGTGCACAGGAGCCGGGACTTGTCACGCGTTGGAGATTCCTCGCCCGACTGCGAGCATTTCGACACCCCGGCACTGGGTTCTACTCCAGCGTCAGCCAGGGGCAGACGCGGTGGAAGCCCTGCGCAAACTGGTGCGCGCTGGTGGAGTCGCCGAGCCGTTGGGATGCGATGTTTCCTGCCTGCCAGGCCACCAGACACAGCGAATCGATCTTCAGGGCCTCGTGGACGAATTCGAGCGCCTCCTGATAGCGCCCCTGCGAGACGCGCAGGGCGGCGCAGAAACCCTGCGGCATGCAGAAGTCGCCCGGCCCCTCTTCGGCGATCTTGGAGAACATGATGAAGGCGGAGTCGAGATTCTCTTTCACCTGAAAGTTGTAAGCGGCATTGATGTCGTGGGCGAGCTGGATATCGGGCCAGAGGGTGTCGGCCTGGGTCGGATCGGGCCGCAGTTTGTGGATCGCGAGGTTGCGTCCGACATAGGGCTGCAACACCGTGTAGTAGTTGCGGCGGTATTTGGAGTGGAGCATCAGCGCGCGCTCGGCCGGCGCCGAAGGTTTGTGGCCGGTCGAAAACAGGATGTAATCGGGGTTTTGCGCCAGGACATAGGTGGCGTTGTAGTTTCGTTCCTTCCATGTGCTGGAATTCCCGGGGATCGATTCGGGGTGGCGGGCGATGGTCGAGTCGGTCAGGCCCAGCATGTCGATGACGCGGCACTGCGAGAGTGTGTAGGAGATCATGCCGATGGTCGAGGTGGCCAGCGTGAACGGACGCGGGTCGATTGCGGTCATCTGCTCCGCCATGAACTTCATCTTCGCCGTCAGGCCCATCTCCAGATCGCGGGTATCGAGAATCAGCGCGCGCGGCGCGACGAGCCCCCAATAGCCGATCAGCGCCAGGACGGCGGTCGGAATTGCGATGCGCAGCGCGACGGTTCGCAGCCGCAGTGCCAGCCAGAAACTCCCGGCGGCGACCGCCACGGCCATCGGCGCGAGAATCGGAACGAAGAACCGATTCGGTCTGAGGACGTCGCCGCCCACCGACGCGATGTAAATGGTGTAAATCAGAAACAGCGCGGGGATCACCCGCCAACGTCCCGGCAGCGGGCGGAACGATACGAGTGCCAACAGCACTCCGAGCCCATAGAACCCATAGTCGCGGATGAACAGCCAGATGTACTGGATGCCGCTGGTCCAGTACTCGAGTGAGAAACCCGTCTTCGCGTAGAACGGGTTCGGCAAAACGCGCCCATAATACGACAGTTTGAACAGACCATAGGGCGCGAGCAGCAGTCCGACGCCGAGCAGGAGAACGAGGGATCGCCTCCAGTCACGCGACAGAATCGCCTCGGCGGCGACCAGGACAAGCCAGACCAGTCCGCCTTCGGGGCGCGACATGGTGGCGATCGCCAGCGCCGGAACTGCCAACAGAGAGCCGCGCAGCCACAGCCACACGGATGCGGTCACACACATGCCGAACCACGAAGTCTCCAGTCCCGATGCGGTCCAGTAACCGAAGGAGCCGTTGAAAGACAACAACAGCGCGGCCAGAATACCAACCAACTCGGGCCGCGGTATCCCGACATGACGCGCCGCTTCGCGACCCATAAACGCGGTCAGAATGATCATGCCGGCGGCCGCCAGTCCGCCGAGGAACTTCGTGGCCGGGTCGAAATCGAATCCCAGTTGTCCGGAGAGGATTGTCAGTATGACCCAGAAGAAGTTTGTGTATCCCTCGACTCGTTCACCGGGGTTGAAAACGAGCCCGTGCCCGTCGAGTGCATTGCGGGCGTAGCGAAACGAAATATAGGCGTCGTCCTGGGTGAACCACATCCCGCGTTCTTTGAAACTGGGGTTGTAGATGTCCTTGAACGCCAGCGGTTCGAACGCCGCATCGTGCGTCACGAAGTAAAATGCGACCAGCGCGATGAGAATACCGCCCAACCACAGTACCCTCGGCAGGAAGTCCGAACGGCTGTGGGCGGCGGTCTTGCGGGATCGAAGCTGGCGTCTTTGGGATTTGCGGGACGGCATCGGCGCTGACAAAGAAGATGCGTTGTCCCGCCGCGTCAAGATGACTTCAGGTGAAGGGCGACCGAGCGCGGGACGGTCGTGATGGCCGTGACTTTCGCATGTCCGTTGGCGGGCCCGGTGAATCCCGGCGCCGACGGGCGTCCCGTCACGATCCACGGGAATTGACGTGAGGCGAGAATATCCAGGAAGATATCGACGATACAGGGGTCGAATTGGATGCCGGAGAACATTTTCAATTCCGCAATCGCGGCTTCGACCGGTTGGCCGGGACGATACGGTCGATTGGAGATGATGGCGTCGAATGCGTCGACGACGGCGAGAATCCGCCCTTCGATGGGGATATTCTCGCCGGCGGCCCCGGTGGGGTAGCCGGTGCCGTCGAAACGCTCGTGGTGGCTGTAGATGTACGGCACGGCGGCGCGCAGAAACGGGACCCCTTCGACGAGCCGGACGCCGATTTCGGGGTGTGTTTTCATCACGGCAAATTCATCATCGGTCAGCGGCCCGGGTTTGCCGAGAATTTCATCGGGCACGCCGAGCTTGCCGATGTCGTGCAGGGTGCACCCCATCCACAGATTGAACAGATCCTGCGCGGACCACTTCAGACGGGCGGCGATGGCGCGGGCCAGGGTTTTGACACGGTCGGTGTGACCGCGCGTGTAGGGGTCGCGGATTTCGATCGCGTTGGCCAGCGCCGAGACAGTGTCGAGATAGGCCTCGTGCAGTTCGCGATACAACCGGGCGTTATCGATGGACGCGGCGGCATGGGCGCTGATCAACGACAGCGTCCGCAGTGTCCCGTCGCCGCACGGCGCGCAGTTGGGGCGTCGGACCATGTTGAGGACACCGACCGTGCGTCCGGAGATGGTCAGCGGCTGTGTGATGCAGTCGGCCCCCGAACACGGATCCTCGAACAGATCGCCCTGTTGTGACGAGTAGACGATCGGGCAGCCGCCGGCCATTACGGCGGTCGTTGCGACCGTTTCGCCGTTGAGAAAGGCGGCATAGGACGGCTTCTGGATCGTGACCTGGTCGCCGCGAATGCCGCGCAGTTCCAGACGCCCGCGCTCCGGGTTGAACATCAACAGCGCGACGGCGGCGGCATCGAATTCCTCGCGCACGGTTGCCAGCACGGCCTCGATGATCTCTTCGGAATCCTGGGTGGTGCCGATCTTGCGGATTAATTCGGCCACGGCCAATTGTTCGCGCAGCGCCATGTTTTCGCGCTGCAACTGCCGTTGTTCGACCGCGCGACGGACCGTCGCCGACAGCAATTCCATGCGGAACGGTTTGACGAGGTAGTCGTAGATGTCGGTTTGCACCGCGCCGATCGCCGTTTCGAGCGTCGGATAGCCGGTCATCAGGATCGGCACGATGTGCGGCTGCAGCGCACGCGCCCGTTTGATGACGTCAAGACCGGTACACTCCTGCAGGCGCAAGTCCACGAGGAGTACGTCGACCGGCTCAGACCGCAGGATGCGCTCGGCTTCGATACCGGTCGATGCGGTCAGAACCCTCAGATCGTTTTCTTCGGTCAGCCAATCACGAAGCAAGACCTGGATCGAGAGTTCATCATCGACCACCAACGCGACGGTGCCGGACATGGTCCTTGCGGGTCGATCACCCGGCCGGTGCGGCGAGCTGGCGTGAGTGTGGGTGCTGTCGACGGGAACGGTCACACGTCATCTATCGACGCTCCAAACCGCGCCGTTTAGCGGAGAACAGCAATTTGCGCGGTGCAAACTTTAGACAGCGTGGGGGATTTGACAGAGTGTGAAACGCGATTCAGATGGGACTTCCCCAGTGGTGGGCAGGGTCGAATCGACCTAATAGTCGATCCCCTTCTGGGCCAATTCCCCCTTTTGGTAGGGGTGCCTGATCTCGCGCATCTCGCTCACGAGGTCGGCTGCTTCGAGGACTTCGGGGGGAGCGCCCCGTCCGGTCATGATGAGGTGCACATTCTGTGGCCGCGCTTGCATAAGCCCAAGAAGGTCATCGGCGGTGAGAAAACCCAACTGGCAGCCGACGAAGATTTCATCGAGAATGACCAGATGCCACCGGCCCGAGGCAATCTCGGCCCGGGCGCCCTCCAGCGCCGCGAGAGCGGCCTTTCGGTGGGTCTCGCGGGGGAGCCTGTCATCGATGATTCCGACAAACCCCTCCCCCATTTGGCGAAGCTCCACGTACGGGGCCAGCAGCTTGAGACCGTCGAGCTCGCCATAGTGCCAGGAGCCCTTGATGAACTGCCAGATCAGGGTGCGGAGATGGTATCCGGCGGCACGAACCGTCATGCCGAGGGCGGCGGTGGTCTTGCCCTTGCCGTCGCCGGTGTAGCAGATTACCAAGCCTTTGCGGACTTGGATCTTTGGGGGTTGAGTATCCACGGCGGAAATGTAGTGATTGCTCCTCTCGTGGCCAGCAACTTAGAGCATCTAACAGAATGAGACATTGCGACTAAGTTAGGCTCAGCAGAAGCTTCGCCCTCCCCCCAGATCGCACGGGAGGGCGAGGCTTCCGCCGAGCCTGCATCTGACCGAATGGATGGTGGCCTGTCATTCTGTTAGACGCTCTTAGGCGGATTCGGGGCACCGTGCGGGAATTCTCGGCGATGCCCTCACCCCAACCCTCTCCCAGAAGGAGAGGGAGTTCCCGCGTGCGGGTGAGGCGGCTTTCGTGCAATCGTGCTTTCCACGTGTGAGGCAAAAGCAGATTCTTCATCCCTTCATCCCTTCACCCCGGGATCGCCGGGATGAAGGGACGAAGAATGACAATTCGGGCTGTTATTGGGAAACTCTCGGAGGATGCCATGGCTGAGCACAAGGCAGTCGTGATTTGGAACCGGGACGGCGCGGTATTCTCGGACAACAAGTACAGCCGCGCGCATCGCTGGCAATTCGACGGCGGACTGGAGGTGCCGGCGTCGGCATCACCTCATGTCGTTCGCTCTCCCCTGTCCGATCCAGCGGCGGTCGATCCGGAAGAGGCGTTCGTGGCGGCGTTATCGAGCTGCCACATGCTGTGGTTTTTGGCGATTGCGGCGAAGCGCGGATTGGTCGTGGAGAGCTATTGCGATGATGCGGTCGGAGTCATGGGGCGCAATGCCGAGGGGAAAGTCGCGATGACGCGAGTGACGCTGCACCCGGACGTGATCTACTCGGGGTCACGTCGCCCGACTCGTGACGAAGCGGAGTCGATGCATCACGAGGCGCACGCGCAGTGTTACATCGCGAACTCGGTGAAGACGGACGTGCGGTGCGAACTCGCCGACAGCGAATAAACCGGTGCTCAGTTCAGCGTCGCCGTGAAGCGCACGCCGATGTTGGCGCCTCGCCAGTTTGCGTCGATGTCGCCATGGGGGACTGAGTGAAAACCGACGGTTCCGGCCACGCCGAGACCCCAGTTGCTGCCGACCCACCACTCTTTGCCGATGGTCATATCGACGGCAGGGCCGCCGTCGGAATCCCCTTTCTCGCCGGAGCCATCAAAGGAGAGAACGCCGATGCCGATCGAGCCGGAGAGATAGACGTTTGCGGGCATGATGTAGTAGGTGATGCCGGCGCCGATTGCTCCCAGCGAGAGGTCGCCGTCGGCTTTTCTGTAAAGACTGCCGTATTCGAAATCGGGGTCGGTGACGCTCCAGCCGAAGAGGGTTGCATGGACCGCCAGATTCGGCGAGACGATCGCGCCGAACGCGAAATTGATGTCGCCCGAGGGGCCGGAGAGCTGCCGGTCAATCCCGTCGAGGTCGATTTCAGTGGCGGCGCCGCCGCCTCCGGCGGAGAGCCGCATGAAGAAGCCGTCCATGTGGGCGCGGTCACCCGCGTGCGATGGCTCCGCCGTTGTCAATGCTAATAGAATCACTGCGGCCGTGAGCATTCCTCTGCTCAATCCCTCGTGCATGATATTCCTCCTGTCAGTATTGATATCAGATCGGATGCCCCATGCTACTCTTCCGTTTTGGCCGCCGCGGTGTCCCGGGGGTCCTCCGCCTCCAGGTACCGCACCGGCTCACCTTTTTTGTGCACGCGAAAGACGAGCGCCTTGGCGCTTTTTTCCTTCGTGACAGCCGTATGGAGCCGATTGTACGGAACGTGTCCGACGCCGCCGGGCTTGCCAACAATCGTCTTCTCACCGTCAATGTGGATCTCCATTTCGCCTTCCAGGTAGTAGTGAAACTCCTCACCCGGATGCCGGTGACGCGGCAATGTCGTGTGCGGCGGAATCTCGACTAAGTCGATCAGTACCTCCCGATCGGGAGTGAATTCATCTGAAAGCACCCGCTGCAACAGTGTCTCCACTTTCAGCTCCTTAGCCGGTTCGGATGCGCGGGTCAGGGCCACCCCCAAGACGACACCGAATCCGACGGCGAGGATGATCGATACTCTACTTCGGTTCATGGGTTCCTCCTGGGATATTGTTTTCCATGAGACCCGGTCCTTATCCTGAAGGGCACAGGCGGTCCGGGCCACCCGGGCGTCGCTGCCATTACATTACTTCCGATCCACAACGGCTGATTGAATCTCAAACTCATAGTGCCAGCGCTCTACTCTGCCACGTCTCACAAGCGCCAGTACGACACCTACTCTCTGCCCGATGTAGCTCTGAACCTCCTCCAATCTCCCTTTGTCATGATACCTCGGCAGAAGCGATAGAGGAATCCATGTATCGATCCCCCGTGTCCTCACGTAAATGACATGGTCGTGCGGGAGCATGCTTGTTGTAATCGACGAGTCTGGGAGCACAACAGTAGGTGGCGGAATTGATGGGTGTCCCTTGAACGGATCAAACCCATGAACTACGCCCAAGTGTCCACGTCCCCTCGTGTCGACATAGACACAGAATTCCCATAGAATCTCGACTGGATCGTCCGATTTGTTCTTAAGAGACAACACCATCGAAGTCGGGCCAGGAGTCCAACTTATTTCGATTCCTGACTCCGCAAGCGGTTGCCTCGTATGGGTCACGCCATTCGGGTCCACTCCATCCAGGTGTGGACCGAGCGGCTCGGAAAATCCATACAGTATCTTGCTTGGTCCCGCGCAGTGCACGCAACTGATTGCTGTCGCAATCAGTGCCATGGCCCATAGCCTGGCCCTGTTGCGTATTCTCACCACTTGCACATGCGCTCTTCAGCCTGTGAACACAACGGGCGGGTGGCCCGGACCTTGGGGCGTGTTGAAAAACCCGTTTGTCGTCAGTTGATCGGTGAAGGTTATCAAGCGATGGCGATCCTGTAGTTGAGATCGACGGGGTTGGTGTCAGACCGATCCCACCATCGGAGTGCGGCG
>DASWIS010000014.1 GCA_036397555.1 Candidatus Zixiibacteriota bacterium
CGCACCCGCCGTCGTCTTCCGCGGCAAACTCCCCGATCCCTCGGCGAAATGGCAGCAGCGCTGGGAGCAGATGGGGCTGTTCCGCGCGCCGGAGATCCCTGATCCACGGAAGAAATACTTCGTCATGCCGATGTTCGCCTACCCATCGGGTGACATTCACATGGGGCACTTCCGCAACTATACGATGACCGACGCCATTGCCCGCAAGAAGATGATGGAAGGCCGAGAGGTCCTGCACCCGTTCGGGTGGGACTCCTTCGGGCTGCCGGCTGAACAGGCGGCGATCAAGCGCGGGCTGCACCCCAAAGAGTGGACGCTGCGCAACATCGCCCAGTCGAAGGCAACGCTGAAGTCTATCGGCATCTCATTCGATTGGTCGCGCGAGGTGATCTCTTCGGAGCCGGAGTATTACAAGTGGACGCAGTGGATGTTTTTGCAGTTCTGCAAACACAAGCTGGCATATCGCAAAGAATCCGAGGTCAACTGGTGCGACAATTGCAAGACCGTGCTGGCCAATGAACAGGCGGCCGGGGGTGTCTGCTGGCGTTGCGAAGGGCCGGTCACGAAAAAAACACTGACACAGTGGTATTTCAAAATCACCGCCTATGCCGACCGTTTGCTGGACGACATCGATGAGTTGACCCACTGGCCCGACAACTTAAAAGCCCTGCAGCGCAACTGGATCGGACGATCGCATGGCACGGAGATTGGCTTTACACTCGCGGACGGCGTCAAGCTGACCGTCTTCACGACGCGTCCCGACACGGTGTACGGCGTCACGTTCATGGCTATTGCGCCGGATGCGCCGCTGCTGCGGACGCTGAGCGTTCCGGCATCGCATCGCCGCGCGGTCGATGCATTCGTCGCGGCGGCACAGCGGCAGACGACGGTCGAACGGATCGCGCAGGGCGGCAAGAATGGCATCGATACCGGCCTGGTCGCGGTCAATCCGCTCAACAACGAACGCATCCCCTTGTGGGTCGCCGACTATGTGCTCTCGGGGTATGGCACCGGCTGCATCATGGGTGTCCCGGCGCATGACCAGCGCGATTTCGAATTCGCTCGTGCGCACAACCTGCCGATCCGTCCGGTGATTCGCGCCGGGGAGACCGATCCCGATCCGGTGACGATGACCGAGGCGGTCTCCAATATCGGCGTGATGATCAACTCCGGACCGTTTGATGGTTTGGCGGGACAGGCCGGGGTCGATGCCGTGTGTGATTATCTCGAGAAACAACATCTGGGGCGACGAAAGACCGCATACCACCTCACCGACTGGCTGATTTCACGCCAGCGCTACTGGGGCGCGCCGATCCCGATGATTCATTGCACAGTGTGTGGTGTAGTTCCCGTTCCGGAAAGCGATCTGCCGGTGCTGTTGCCGACCGGCGACATCGATTTTCTGCCGAAGGGGCGCTCGCCGCTGGCCGATGTGCCGGAGTACATGAACGTGACGTGTCCATCCTGCGCCCGACCGGCGCAGCGTGATCCGGACACAATGGACACCTTCATGTGTTCGTCGTGGTACTTCCTGCGCTATCTCGACCCGCACAATAACGAGGCACCGTTCGACAAAGAGAAGGCCGCGGCATGGCTCCCCATCGATCACTACATGGGCGGCATCACCCATGCCACCGGCCACCTGATCTATTTCCGTTTCTTCACGAAGTTTCTCAAGGACATCGGCTGGCTTAAGGTCAGTGAACCTGCCATCGAGATGTTCAATCACGGTATGGTGCTCGATGCCCAGGGCGCGGTCATGTCCAAGTCGAAGGGCAACGTTGTCTCGCCGATCGACCTGATCGAGCAGCACGGCGTCGACCCGCTGCGGCTGACCATGTTCTTCGCGTCACCAGGGGACCGTGAGGTGCTCTGGAGCGGCAGCGGCCTGGTCGGCGCCGAACGGTTCCTGTCGAAGCTGGATCGATTCGTTCACGGTGCCATTGCGGCAGCGGCAGCGCTGCGCCCTGATCCCGACATGCGGTTCGATTCCGAGACTCTCAGCGAGACCGAGCGGGCTTTCTATCGGAAACTGCATATGACGATCCGTAAGGTCGATACCGACTTTGCCCGGATGCAATTCAACACGCACACTGCGGCGGTCATGGAGCTGTTGGGCGAGCTTGGCGACGGCTCGTCGCTGAATCCCAATCTGCGGTTTGTCTGTGCCGCCACGATGGTGCGTCTGCTTGCGCCGCTGATTCCGCATCTCGCCGAGGAGTGGTGGGAGCAGATGGGATTCGCGGACAGTGTCTTTCAGTCCGGTTGGCCGACGGCCGATGAGTCCGCGATTCCCTCTGACACCGTCGTTGTCGCCGTGCAGGTCAACGGCAAGTTGCGCGGGCAAGTCGAAGTCCCGTCCGCTGCCGATGAAGCCGTTGTCGCCGCCGCCGCCGAGAACGATCCGAAGGTCGCGTCACACTTGAACGGCGAGCGCATCAAGACGATCTACATCCCCGGTCGGCTCATCAACTTCGTCGTCCGGCCTCAGCGGTAGCGTCCTGCACGAGCGGGCAATTGAGATGCTCGGAAGAGTGTTACGCGCGCCCTGCCGGGGGCGGCAGGGCCACGGCGGAAGGCCACGACGTCGGGCGCAAAAGAAGACGCCCCCCGCCAACTGCGGGGGGCGTCGGATGTCACGCCAGTTGTGATGACGTCGATCAGCTTGAGGCGTCGTCGATTGTGTTCGTCAACGTCCCCGCGTCCGTGATGGTCCAGGTGTCCACGGTCGCGTCGTCATCGAGGTTGCCGGTCGCGGTGCAGGTGAACGATACCAGGTCGGCGACCAGCGCGTAGTTGTAGCGCGCCGAGACCATGATCTGCACGCCGATGCGGGCGAAGTTGTTCGGGTTGGCCGCGTCGGCACTGACACCGTTCCCCCAGTAGGTGTCATATTCCTGGCGGTACGCGTGCTGCATGACATAGATCTGCTTGAGCAACTGCTTGGCTTCACTCTGCTTGGACTTGGTGGTCGAGGCCATGAAACGCGGAATGGCCAGGGCCGCCAAAATACCGATGATGACCACGACGATCATCAACTCAATAAGGGTGAAGCCCTTATTTGAGCGGTGGAGCTTGGAGATCATTGCGCCTCCTCGTTGTGAGTGGTTAACTCTGTTTCCCGTCCGCATGTCGTCACTTCGTTGGTTATCGGTCGATTCGCTGCGCCGTCTGTGCGCGGGCATCAGCGGCGCGTACGGAGGATTGGCAAACTGCGTGCCGCACGTCCGTGGGCCGTTGCGTTATCTGTGAGCAGGCCGCCGAGTGCTTGTGCCCAAGCGACTTCGGCGAATGCGCACGCCATCGCACCGCACGCACCGGTGCTGACTGTGGGAAGATTCCCTCGAAACCTCATCGGATTCTGCGTGTCGGGTTGCATCGTGCAATGCTCGCGTATTGAACAGTCGGCCGGTTCACTGTGCTACAGTGTCACGTCGTCGGAAACGACAGATAGTACTCCCTGATCGTCGATCGTCCAGATGTCGGGCGCCGGATCATCATCGAGTCCCGGAGCGGGGACCGTCGCCGTCGCCAGAAAATTGGAGAAACCGCCGTCGCTGGATGTGATCGTGTACGAGTACCGCGCCGGCGGCGAAATCTCGACGTTGATGCGGGCAAAGGCCGTCGGATTGGCCGCGTCGGCCGGTCCCCCGGGAATGAAATACGCCTCGTAAAATGCGCGGTACGCGTGCTGCTGTACGTAGATCTGCTTGAGAATCTGCTTGGCTTCGCTCTGTTTGGATTTGGTGGCGCTTTGTATGAAACGCGGAATCGCCAGCGCCGCGAGGATGCCGATGATCACCACCACGATCATCAGTTCGATGAGTGTAAAGCCGGATTGCCGGCGTATGGGCGAATGACGCAAACTGTGCATTCGTCTCTCCTTGCGAGTCATAACCGCCAGAGTCGCATGGCGGACGTGTGGTGCATTGCAACTGGCGGGCCGGATGCGTCGAAAGATTCTAACGCCAAGTGTGTCAGCGGGATTGACGAGACCGGCAACAGCCGGGAACCGTGTCGGCTTCCGATTTCATGGGGAATCTGCCAGCGCGCCGTGCATCCTGCACGACGGCTCCGCCCTGCTGATCAGGGCGTGAGCAATCGCTGTGCAGAATTTGAAGACGTGAGCGGCGGCTGGGGTTGTCCCCGTCGCGGTCGGATGCTACATTGCCCGCCGCCGCTTCGGTGTGTATAACGCGATACGACGTTGCAACCGATGACGCCAATGAAGGAGACGCTGATGATGACGATGCTGTTGCGGTACGCTGTGTTTGTTGGGCTCACCCTGTCCGCTGCCGCATCCGCCTGGGCGCAGAGCGGCGCGGCGCCCGTCTCCTCGTGGCAGATCGCCTTCCTGCGCGACGGCAACATCTGGCTGATGAACGCCGATGGCTCCGGGCAGCGCAAGTGGCGCACGCAGGAAAACATCATGGGAAATCTGAGCTGGGCGCCCGACGGCAAGCGCGTTGCCTATGTCCGCCGTGGAGAGTTCACGTACTCGCTGCCCGACGGCGGCGGCGGCACGCACCGGCTCTATGACGTCTTTGCCTCGCACATCGACTCGACTCGCGATGATTTCTGGTGGTGGGTCACGTTCAATCACGGCAGCCGCACGCCGGAGTGGTCCAGCGACGGCCGGCACATCATGTACACACGCGACATCAACGCCAACACGGTGGATGCGGAGTTGCCCGACCTCAAGATCGAGTATGCGGCGGTCGACGGCTCGGAAGTCGTTTCGCTCAATCGTCAGGGCGCGCTGCCGCGAGAGTGTCAGGGGACCGATCCCACCTGGTCTCCCGACCGCCGGCAGGTGGCCTTCATCTACCACAAAGCCAAGGCGCCGAGCGGAACCGGCGGGGGCGCGCTGGAGACGATCGGCCTGGTGGTGGTCTCCGCCGACGGCATCGTCGAAAGCGATCAGGAACTGGAACAGCTCGCGCGGCTGCTCACGGATGTCGCCGGACCGGCCTGGTCGCCGGATGGAAAGTGGATCTGTTACGTCGACACCAAACGCGACGACGGCGGAATCTATCGCGTATCCCCGGACGGCAAGATCAAAGAGAAAATCGTCGCAAGGGCCGACCGCCTCGTTCCATACCAGGGCAAACCATCATGGTCGCCCGACAGCCGTTTGATCACCTTCGCCTCGACCGACGGGTTCATATATCTGGCCGATGCCGACGGCAAGACGCCGCCGCGACGCGTCACCTCCAACGGGAACGATTACTTCCCGGCCATCTCGCCGAAGTAGGCGGGCGCATCGTACACGCGCGGCATGAGGCAGCCGCGCCGTGCTCCTGACATTTCGATTGAAATTGTCGGTCGGGGACTACGCAGTCGCCGAGTGGAGATTCAATTGCTGGGAGAGCGCGTCGGTCAGATCATTCATGCGGAATGGCTTTTCCAAAAGATCGATGGCGCCCGCCTCGCGCGCCAGGCGCCGCAACTCTTCGGAGGCATAGCTGGAGACCATCACCGAGGGGATCGGACCTTTGCGCATCTGTCCGGCGACCAGCAGCAGGGAACGGCCGTCGCCGTCGTCCAATTCCCAATCGGCGATGATGGCGTCCACGTGCCGTGAACGGAGAATCGCCACTGCGTCGGTGACGCCTTCGGCCAGCAGCGGTTCCCAACCCTGGGTCCGCACGAGGTTTCCGAGCATCTCGCGGACTTCGGTGTGGTTCTCCACCACCAGGACGAGCAGCTTATCGTTGGTACTCCGCCCCACATATCGATCTATCGGTATTTCCCACTAAGGAATTGAGGGGGATAAAGATGACCGTCCCGCATGGGGGAGACACACGGGACGGCCAGACGGGGAAGAGAGAGCAGGATGCAGGCGCAATGCTTGGCCCCAAGCCCTGCGGGCCGGGGCGTCAGTTCACAACAGGCGCAGCAGGGTATCCGCCATCGGCGCCCCTTCGGCCTCGCCGAAGGTCAGGGCGATCACTGCGGTCACCACGACGGCAACGAGAATCCACAAGGTCGCCCGGTCGGCGTGCTGCTTGGCCGGCTGCGGACGAAAGTTCGGATTGTAGCGGTAGCGTACGGTTGTCATGGACATCACACTCCTCGGAGTGCTCATAACGCAACGTCCATGCCTGAAGCGATCGATGCGACGGTCGCTGTAACATATTATGATACTGCGTCTTACAAATCACCGAATAGGTGATCGACGGGGTGACGCGCATGTCCGGTGAATCAACTGTGCAGTGCATTGCAGCGACGGTGATTCAAATAAAACGCCCCGCTGATCGGCGGGGCGTTCGAAAGGTCACGATGCATGCGTTGGACTATGGCCCCTCATTGCTGAGGTAGATCGTCATCGTCGGTGTGCGATTGCCTTCATTCAGACTCGTCAGCGGATTGGTCGAAGGGTTCAAATCCCGATATGTCAGCGTCCGTGTGGCCGGGCTCAAGCTGTCCGGCGCTGAGGTCTCTGACCCGTCCATGAAATTTTCAGCGCGCACGATCCAGTCGGAGAGAATGATGAACTGCTCATAGGGTTCGTCGGGCGCCCAGTCGATTACCTCAAGGGGTTCCATCGTGACCCAGATCTTGAGGGCGTCCTCCGAGTTTATGACATTCAAAGTCTCGGGGAGTTTCGGATCGTGCCGTGTCATATCATCGACAAAATCCTCGCCGGGGAAGTGGAAATTGCGGTCGAATCGGCCATCGGTGAACGTGTATTCATTGCTCGCGTCGATGGAATCGACCAGCGGCAGCCCAAACTGGGGGCCGGGCCCGCCGAATAGTGAGCCGGTCCTGATGCGGCCGAGCGAGAGCGGTCGGATCTCACTCTCCGGTGTGAAAATCAACCATATCTCGTAGTCGAAGAGGAAGAGCGAGACAGGAGGAAGCGGGATCAACGACGGATTCACGATAGTATCTCCATCCAACGTGATGAAGCGCCGGCTGGACGGGCCAAAGTCGTCGAAGATTCGGTTGTAATATGCCCCGACATCGTCGCACTGGTCCAGGCGCGGGTCATCCCAACGCAGTATGCAGGTATCGGTGGAATCCTCGGAGAAGTACACGATGCCGACCGTATCGCCGTCGACAATCACATGGTCATCGCCGTTGAACAAGAGTGCAGGAAACGGATCGGAATTGCAGTGAGTGAGCCACGGCTTGTCGATGTACAGATCGCACACCGAACCATTCTCCGCCACATAACGGTAGACCGACTCGCCGTTGATCGTCATGTGGTTTTGCCCCAAGGGGACCTGTGGACCCTTCTTGATGATCGTGTCCGGCGGACTGGCGATGATGATGGTATCATGGCGCGCCACCCCGTCGATGTAGATCAGGTCGACTTCCTGATTCTGGAATGCCAGACCGAAATCGGAGAAGGAACTTTCCGGGTGATCCGTGTATATCCACACCGTATACGGAATCGCGATGTTGCCGGGGTAGAAGACTACCTTCTGGTGTGCCTGATAAACGTCGGTCTCGTTTATCTGCCGGTCCTCCACCTCGGGGATGCAGAACCAGATTCCCTCGCCCTCGCTGCCGTCGCGCCAATGCGCTCCGGGATTGCCTTTCTTGTTGGACTGCGATATGTACGTATACTGCGATCCGATCGGCGGTAGAAATCCGAAGAACGTCAGAATATCCAATGGCGAGAGCATCTGACGCACTGTGCCTTGCTCGTCGGGGTTGCTGAACAATATGATTGGGCCGATCCCGAGCGGACTGACACCATCTTCCGGCTCAACGGTCACCATGAGCGCGTCCCACTCCATGACGTTGATCCCGCCATCGACGCCATTGTCAACAGTCAGGCGTATCGGCTCACCATCCTCGTCTGTGGCGAAATAATTGTCCGGATCCCAATGGAATCGGAGTAGCGGCGCGATATCGCCCAGTCCCCCCGTTTCTTCGGAGAGATTTGCCACCCAGAGTTGATAGATATATCCCTCCGGCGCGGCGACCATCGGGCCGCCGGAAAAGCGGTCGCCCGGCTGAATTTTAACCCACGAGTAGAATTCAGGCGGCTTCGCGGGTCCCTCGATGAGGCACCCGGTGACAACCACACCAAGAATCAGTAATACCGCCAACGCTGTCCACGGTCGCCGATGACTCAACTGTTTCCTCCCTATCACTTTGGGGCGCCTTCACTTGTATCCAAGCGCAGACCGCGATGATAGCCATGCGGCTCCCGCGCGGTCAAGCGGAATTGGGCACTTGGGCCTATGGGCTCAACTCCATGGCTCGAATGGAAATACCGATGTCGGCCCGGTTTATTCCCGCCGTTACTGAGACTCTCGGCTATCCGTCACTTCCCGGTTGTCGGGGCCCCGGTGCAGACGTACAATGACCAAGACAGACCCCGACCGGGGCTGAGGACCGACAACCGGACGATATAGGGGAGACGCAATGCCGCGAATCGCAACATTTGACGACTGGATAGATTTGTTCCGCGAGTGGCGCGACGACATCGGGTTGGATCCGAAGCTCGTGGAACAATACCACTTCGAAGCCAAGTTCGGCGACACCTACAGCAATGAAATCGAGTTCGGCGACATGGTCGGCAAGCCGAAGTTCGAAAAAATCCTCGATGTGCCCGACCAGCGCATCCGCGACGGCCTGCTCAACCTGATCGTGTACCAGGGCGACACCGAATTCGCCTCGGTCGAACAGCAGCGTCTGCTGGTCAACACGGCGCCCAGCGAGTACGATCTGCACGCGCTGATTCGCGTCATGTGCGAGGAGATGCGCCACGGCTACCAGATGTGCTATCTGCTCGTGCAGAATTTCGGCTCGTCGGGACGCACCGAGGCGATGAAGCTTCTGGAGCGCCGCGCCTTCGAGCAGAACCGTCTGCTGGGGTCATTCAACGAAGTGGTCGACAGTTGGCTGGACTTCTTCGTCTACACCGAGTTTATCGATCGCGACGGCAAGTTTCAGTTGCAGATGCTCTCGCATTCGGCCTTCGCGCCCCTGGCGCGGTCGATGGGACCGATGCTCAAGGAGGAGTCGTTTCACCTCGGAACAGGACACAACGGCCTGAAGCGCACGCTCCGCGCCGGTAAGATTCCCATTGCGATCATTCAGAAGTACATCAACAAGTGGGTGCCGACCGCCTACGATCTGTTCGGCACCGATCACTCTTCGTCGGCCGAATGGAACTACGTGTGGGGCCTGAAGGGCCGCTTTGACGAAGCCGACAACGATCATCCCGCCGACCGTGAAAATCTCAACGAGTACGCGCGCGAACTCTACATCCGCGAAACCAACGGGCTCTTCGATCAGCTCAATGCGATCATTCCCGAAGGGCAGCCCAAGCTGAAAGTGCCGTCGGTCAAGTTCAACCGTTCCATCGGCACGTACGCCCGTCAGCCGTACGACATCGACGGCAACAAAGTCGACGCCGACAAGTGGGAGGCGTACCAGAAGGCGGCTTTTCCCACACAGGATGACATCGACACGGTCAACCGCATCGCCCGCGAAGAAGAATGGATCGCGATGAAGTGACGCTCATTGTCCATAGGATTGCGACAGGGGCCCGCGGTTTCGCGGCCCCTGTTTTTATTGCGCCGGCCAGCCCCCAGGGGGCTGACCGGCGCATATTAAGATGAGTTGAGTGTGCCGCAGGCTGCGCTGGCGGGGTTCATCTCACGCTGCGTACGCCGCCGGCGACGGTCATTCGGTGGCGCCGCCGCAAATCAGAGCCGGCGAAATACACACGTACTTGTTGCAGCAGAATGTCGTGACGCAGACCCAGCCCGGGGGACATGCGGACGATTCGGTGCATTCCAGCAATTCCCCGCACGGCGCCAATCCTTCGATACAGATGATGTCGCCCTCGGTCGTCTGGGCGCAGACCGGTTCGACACAAGTCTCGGTCGTATCCACGCAGGGGGTGCGGTTGACGCAGTCGCCGGGTTCGCACGGCGGCGCATCGGGTCCGCAGGCCGACTGCTCGGCGATGGGAATGCCGCGCGCAAACTGGCTGAGGATGCACGAGGCGCAGGCGGCATCGATCTCCCCGGCGCTCTGCGCGGCATCGACGACATGGGCTGCGGTTTTCTGCAGTTGCCCTTTGTTCCTGTAGGGTTCTCCGGCCTCGACAGCGGCCTGGGCGCGCAGTTGCACCTCGCGACAGACGGCTGTCTGGATGACGCCGTCGTGCTGGGCCAGAAGTGCGGAGGGAATCGCGGCGATCGCCAAAAGCGCGACGGCGAATGTGATGCGAATGACGTTTTTCATCGGCATACTCCTTTCAGGCGGCCTCTCATCAAATATATCGAGTCTCCTGATCTTCTCCTAAAGCGAGTTTTCCATCACAGGCGGGTCAGCCATGGGCGGACCCGCGCGCGCACGGCCCATTGGGAGCAGTGATTAATCCACGGCCGTCATTTTGAGGAGCGCTGGTTCAGCCGAGGGCTGAACCGCGCGACGAAGAATCTGCTTTTGCACGGCCGGCGGGTCAGCCCACGGGCTGACCCCCACACGATGAGTTTTCGGCCCGGAGTCCGCGTGCGGGTCAGCCCTTGGGCTGACCGCCTGAGGGATTGCACTTACGTGCCCAGATGCATCGCCCCATCGTGCGTGTCAGCCCTTGGGCTGACCGCCTGAGGGATTGCACTTACGTGCCCAGATGCATCGCCCCATCGTGCGCGTCAGCCCTTGGGCTGACCGTCTGAGGGATTGCACCTACGTGCCCAGATGCATCGCTTTCCGCACTT
>DASWIS010000015.1 GCA_036397555.1 Candidatus Zixiibacteriota bacterium
TTCCCGGTCGCCATCGGTGAAGACGACGGCAGCGACTGGTTGTCGCCGCCGATGATTATGCCCGTTGAGGGCGAAGCGGCGTGGATGGCCGCCATCACGCGCAACGGCCGCGTGCATCGCTGGGAGATGATCGACCGTGACACTGATGGACTGTTTGATCTCTCGGAGGTCATCACGACATCGCGCGACCCGGTCGGCGCACCCATCATCTGGGACAACGCTGTTGTCGGTCCCAGCCGCATTTTGTTCGTGCCGTTGCAGGACGGGTCCTACGACCTGATCGGATTGCGCAGCACCTTCCACCAGTTCAACCTGACGGGCCGCGGCACGATTCGCGGCGCCGCCGGACGCAATCAGAACGAAGCGCGCGCCGTGTACCGTGACGGCGACGTCTGGCGCATCGGTAGCATCGGCGCGGGCGGACCGGTCGTTGATGTCACGGCCGACTCGCTGTTGATGCCGGTCTTGGGCGATCTGGATCGCCGTGACGATCCGGCGTCGCTCGAAGTGGTCGTCGCCGATGCCGGCGGACAACTCTTCGCGCTCGATCGCAATCTCGACCCGCTGGCGGGGTTTCCACAAGTCTTGCATTACCATCCGATCGCGCCGCCGATTTTAGCCGACATGGACCGCGATGGATACCTCGACATCATCGTTCTGGGCGACGACGGCATGACGTATGCCTATGCACACAATGGCGCCCTGGTCCCGAATTTCCCCATGCCGACCGGATTACCCTATCGGCCCGAGTTAGAATCGGTTTCACCGTTGGCGGTTGATTTTGGCGTCGAAGGATTCCTGTCGACCGTGACCGGAGGAGCCGAACGCCTGCTGTACAGTCGCGACGCTACGGGAGCCGAAACAGAGGGGATGCCGCGCGCCTTGGGAAACAGAGTGACCGGTTCAGCCGCCTGGGCGCAGAACACTGCAATAGATCAGTCCGGTGTTTTTGTGCGCTGTGCGGATGGGTTCCTCTACGGGTTTGCGGCGCCGACGCCGGGGCCATCGCCGTCGACGGCGACCTGGCCGATGTCGCGGCGCGACGCGCGCGCTGCCGCGACCGTCGATACCGATGATCTCGGGCCCATCGATTTGCCCGCCGGTTTCTTCCTGGAGGAACGCGCCTTCGTCTATCCCAATCCCGCGCGCGATGAGGCCATTGTGCGCTACTGGCTCGGCGACGATGCCCGGGTGACTATTTCGATCTACGACCTGGCGGGCAATCGCGTCAATGAGTGGAGCGGCAGCGGTTCCGGCGGCGTCTACAACGAATGGACCTGGGAATGTGCCGACGCCGCATCCGGAGTCTACTTCGCCCGATTGGAGGTCACGCCCAAAAACGGCGGCGCGGCCGAACAGGTGCTCTGCAAGTTGTCGGTGATCCAATAGTATGCAATGACAGGGGGCCGATCGAACGTGATGACAATGAGGAGGACATACGTGGGACATCGATTCTTTGTACGGCAACGCAGACTGATCATCGGCACGGCATGCGCCATCGGCATCATGCCCTGGGCCGACGGACACGGCGCGGCCGACGAGTCATCGGGAATCATGCTCGATGCGCTCGCCCCGCGCGTCACCATCAGGGACATGTTCGTCAATGGCCTGCCGTCCGACTCCGAACTGGCGGACGGTGGATTGCCCATGTATGCACAGGACGATCTCGGGCTGGGTGACGACGACGAAGCGATCGACGTCTTCGCCGTCCGGAAGAAATCCCCGCGCCGCGCCTTCCTGCAATCGTTCCTCATCCCCGGCTGGGGACAGTGGTACACCGGCAACCGCTGGAAACCATTCCTGTTTCTCGGACTGGAAGTCGCCGGCTGGTACGGCGTCAGCCACTTCCATGCCAACGGCAACGACATCGAAACCGAATACAAAGCGTTCGCCGATGAGCATTGGGACGACGAAAAGTATCTGTTCGGGCTCTACGAAGTCTATTATGACAACAATCCGTCCGTGATCGACCCCGACGATTCTCTCGATTATTACATGGATACGATCACCTACACCTTTGTCGATGAGGTCGGCGGCGACAGCGTGCTCATCAGCCAGGTATTCTCACACCACGCGTTCTTTAAGTCCGACGGCAGCAGTGTCGAGGAAGACGAGTACTACGAAAACATCGGCAAGTACCACCAATTTAACTTCGGGTGGGACGACTACCCGGACATCGGCGAGCCGGGATTCCCGGATGACTGGCAGGTGGACACCAGCGAAGTCCGCTACGAAAGTCCCAATCGCAAGGCCTACACGCAGCGTCGCGCCGATGCCAACCGCGAATTCGAAAAAGCGTCGAAATTTCTCATCGCCGTCGTGGGCAACCACCTCGTAGCGGGCATCGAGGCCGCGCTGTCGGCCCGACGGTACAACAGAACTGCCGACCATTTCGGCAGTCGGTTGGAGCCGAAGATGCGTTTGGTACGGTCGCCCGCGGACGGAAACTTCTACCCAAAATTCATTGTGACCTATAAATTCTGAGAGTGGGTATGCCGATCGCTCAGCGGACAAATCGCACCATAGCCGGAGTCTTGTGTGCCGTCCTCACTTTGGTCGTGTGCGGCCCGGCTTGGGCTGCCGGTACCAAGGAAGGGATTCGGGCGTCGGAGCCGCTCAGCGTCGCGCAATGGATGATGCAGATCCCCTCGGCCGACCGTTGGGCGCCCTCAGAACGCATGTGGGCGCAGAGCTTCGGAGAATTCGATGACGACTCCGACCGTGATGTCGTCAGCGTCTCCCGCGCCGTGCTCTATTCGGCGGTCCTTCCCGGGGCCGGGCAGTGGTATGTCGGCAGCAAACGGCGCGCGTCGATATTTCTGGCGACCGACGCTCTCGCGTGGACCATGTTCGGTTACTTCAAGACGGTCGAGGGCATCAAGGAGCGCGATCACCGGCGTCTGGCGCAGGTCCATGCGGGCGTCGATCCCTCCGGCAAAGACGACGAGTTCTACCGCACCATTACGTTTCATGCATCCCGCGATGAATTCAACGTCGATCGGGCGCCGTATCAGGATGCGCTGCCCACGACCGACGCATGGGATTGGCACTGGGACTCGGCGGAATCGATGAACCAGTACCGCACGTTGCGCAACCAAAGCAACGAGGCGAACAATCGCGCCACGTTTTCGCTCGGCGCGGCTCTGGTCACGCGCGTCGCCGCGGCGCTCGACGCCTGGCGTCTGGCGCGCAATGTCAACCGTCAGGCACGGATGGAACTCGGCTGGAAACTGCATGTCAAACCCAAGCCCAGTCTCGACGATCCCAGTCTCATCGTTCTGATCGGTCGAAAATTCTAAAGGCAGTTTCATAACCCGGAGATGCGGCGGCACCCGCCCTCGGGTGACGCCTCTTTTCGCCACGCGGGAGCACGCGGCAGGCACATACGAGTGCGGCGATACAGGGTTATGCAACTGTCTCCAATCTGTTCCGTCTGCGCTGTTCACTCCTGCGTCTCTCATCCTCCGACACTCAATACGTGATTTTCCCGGTTGCCAATCGGGCCGGCGGCAATTCACTTGGGGTGTCATGCCGCACCATCGGACCATCGCCGTCATGAGTTCGGCCTGCCTGATCGCCGCATGGGGGATGCTGTTGCACGGCTGCGCGACGACGGCGCCCGGTCAGGCCGGCGGCATCGGACCGCGCACCCAGTTGGCCGTGGTGACGATTATCGATGAACAGTACATACGTTCGCTCGCCGGCAGTGCCTCAACCGTCGGTAACGACTTAAGTCCGGACATGCGCCCGGTCTCGGTCGCGCCACACACCGACGGCGGCGCCGTGGTGTTAGATGCCGATGGACGCCTGCTGGTGGACATCCGCGATTCGGCATCCGCGCGCTCGACCGGCACTCCACTGCGGATCTCACCCGCGCAGAGTCGTGAGCCGGTCTGTGCGCGCATCGATGCGTTGGGTCATCTGTATCTCTGCGATGCCGCCGACCGCCGCATTCTGATCTTCGACTCACAACTGCGCCCCCTCGAACGCATGCCGGAACTTCCGTTCGATGCCCTCGGTCTGGCCGCTGGCCGTCTCGGCGGGCTGGCGCTGGGGCCGACGGGGGAGATGTACATCGCCGATCAGACCAATGGGCGCGTGTATGAACTGGATGCCGCCGGCGGCTTCGTCCGCACCCTCGGCGACGGCGAGCAATTGTGGGCGCGACTGCAGCGTCCGATCGGTCTGGCCGTCGGCCGACAGGATCGCGCCGTGTACGTCTGCGACGCCGCCCTGGGATGTATCGTTGTCTTCGAGTCGGATGGTTCGCCGCGCGCCGTGTTGGGGGGCGGTCACCTTAAGGAGCCGGTCGCCGTGACGATCGACGCGCGCGGCCGGTGCATCGTCGCCGACCGCAAGGCCATGACACTGGTTGTGCTCTCGCGTCATGGCGAGTTGGAGCGCACAATTGACGGCGCCGATCTGGATGTGTCCCCGTTCGGCGGCCCGACCGACGTTGTTCTGAGCGATTCGACCCTGTGGATTGCCGACCCGCCGACCGGACGCGTGCTGCAGGTCCGGCTGCGCGAACCGACCGGCGATTGAGACGCCGATGCAATTCATTCCCCGACGTCTGCGTGCACCGTTCTGGCGATGTCTTGTGCTGACGGTTGCCGCCTGCGCCGCCTCGTCGGCGGTGCGCGCTGCGATCGTGGACGACTCCGTGACGATTCACGGCAATGGCACCAGCGGCCCCTATTTGCTCAGCGGCTATTTCATCCTCGTCGGCAGCGACACAGTCCGGTCCGCCGATTCGATTCTGTCGCGCGATCGCGACTACGCCATCGACTACAATGCCGGCCGCATCACATTCGACCATCCCGTCAACGACACCGACTCGCTGCGGGTCGTGTTCCGGCGTCTGACATGGCGTGTCCCCACGCGGGTGCAGCTAAAACCGGACGAGCACAACGGCGCCGGAAACGTGCCGGTCAGCGCCGCACTCGCCTCCGCTTCCGATGTGCAATGGGCGGATCCTCCCGCTGCACGGCGAGCCGACAATCCGGCCGTACCGGGGGTGTCCCACATTGAGTGGGAGGGCTCCAAGTCGTTTGCCCTCAGCGCCGGAAGCAGCAATAACAACGGCATCCGGCAGGGACTTGAGCTCGCTGTCCGCGGTCAATTGACGCCCGGACTGCAATTGCGCGCCGGGCTCAGCGACCGCACGACCAGCGCGATCGGCCGATCCGGAACGAGCCGACGCGACACGCGCCTGGATGACCTGGAACAAATCTTCGTGGAAGCCCAATCGGAGCGATTCGAAGGGCGTTGGGGGGAACTGTCGTTACCGAGCCGCAACAACGGCCCCGGCGCCGGGCAACGTCGCGCGTCCGGCTTGCGCGCGTCGTACACGCCCGATTCGCATCGCATCGGCGGATACATCGCGCAGGCCCACGGTCGCCGCTCTGAGCACCGTCTCGCTTTGCGTTCCGGCGAATCGGGACCGTACCCTCTCTCCAGCCAGGTGTTCACTGGGCCCATCATCTCCGGCAGCGTCGTCGCGTGGCTCGATGGACGACGGCTGACCGAGGGACCCGGTGCAGACTTTGTCGTCGATCCGGAACGCGGCACACTCTCATTTTCACCGTTATTGGCCATCCGGTCGACTTCGATCGCGCTCGTCGAGTACGAGCAGGCGCTCGATGAGTATCAACGATTGCTGTCGGCGGCTGCCTGGGATTGGGAGGCGGGACGCAACCGACACTCACTTTCTGTTGCCTGGGAGGCGGAGAATGGCTCGCGCCCGCTGTTCGGTACGCTGAGCGATGCCGAGCGCCGAATGCTGGCCGAGAATCCCTCAGGCACCGTCACCAGCTCCGCCGCGCGCAACGTCGGCGCCAACGACGGCGACTACCGACTCGATGTGTCCGCCGGCGATTCGGTGTTCGTCTATGTCGGTCCCGAAAACGGCGACTGGACCGTTCAGTTCGAACGCGTCGGTCAGGGGACAGGACGGTATCGGCATGTTATCGGCGAAGTCTTTGAGTATGTCGGTCCCGGAGCGGGCTGGTACGAACCGACTGCGACTCGCTCCGCCCCGACCGGTCTGCTGCGTCTGGACGAATCGCTGTCCCTCTCCCTGAAGCAATGGGGTGCGGTTGCCTTCGATTGGCGCGGGGACGCGTTCGATCCGAATCGGTTCGCATCCGGCAACACGCAGTTTCGTTCCGATCATCGCCTCGCATGGACAGGAGGCGACACGCTCGGCCGATTTGGTGTTGCCGCCGAATGGCGGCATCGCGCCGATCACGCCGACGATGCCGAGTACACCGCCGGGGAGGCGCTGCGCCAGTCATCGGTCTGGCGGCTCGATCCGATGATCGGCCGCGCCGCCGGCGACGAGTATTCCGCCTCAACGACGATTCCGGTCGGGAAGCCGCTGCGTCTGGCCGGTGGCGGCGGACTTCTTGAGGGGCGAACAGTCGACGGCTGGCGCAGTTTTTTCAATCCACAACTCACACTCGGTACGGCGGTGACCGCCGACTATTCGGTTTCCGAGCGCCATCTCAGTGTGTCCAATCAGCAGCCGTCGGCTGACTGGGGACGCGATCAGCAGGCCGTGCTCAACCTGCGTCCCTCGGTCGCGCGCATCGAAGCCGGGTGGAAACAGCAGGATTACCGGACCGGCCGACAGCTCATGTTCCCCGGAGCCGACTACAGCGCGGCGCAGTGGGTCTCGCTGGCGCGCTGGGGAATCACCGCGACACGTCACTGGGACAAGACGCTCGACACCGTCGACGCATCCCCGCACTATGGCCGCGAGTGGCGCCTCAGTATGCCGCTGAACGTACTCGGCGCGGCCGCCGGAAGCGATCTGTCCGTCGCGCGCGGTTCCGAACAGAGTGGTGGGGAAGATGCGACGCCGTATTACCGCGGACGCATCCTGGGCCGATGGTCCGTGGCCGGCAATGCCGACATCCAAACCGACCTCGAGCTCAATCGCGGACGGGTCGGCACACAGCGCGAGGTGTTCATTCCCACGCGCCGGGGCGCAGGCGAGTACCGGCTCGAGCGCGGCGAATACATCCCCGATCCCAATGGCGATTACCGTCGTCTCATTGTCGAGGAGGAATCACAAACGCGGCGCGCCTATGAAAGCCGCCGCCGCTGGTCGGCGAATTGGCGCCCGCGAATCGGCACGGTCCGCCTCGATCTGCGCGCGCTCCGCGAAATCAACGCCCGCTACGCACCCAATCAGTTTCGTCCCGATGTCTGGCTGCTCCCGTGGCAGGAGATGTCCGACGCGGTCTTGCCCGGCGGATTCCGCTCGACGCTCGATCATCACGCGGTCACAGTCTATCCGGATGCGGCCAGTCAAATCGAGTGGCGGTTGTTGCGCGATCTGCGCACGACCGTCGCCGGCCCATCGGACAACGGGCCCGGATCACGAAGCCGCCGCACGACCGCGCAACTGGGTATGCGACGGCAGCTCGACCGCGCCTGGTACGCCGCGGGGCGAATAGAACTTGATAACACCCGTCGCTCCGGAAACGCCGGCCTCACGATCGATGCCGATGCCACGACCTTCGCGGCATCGCTCGGCTTGAAGCCCTCATTCTCATCCGCTCTCTCGATTGAAGGACGGCGACGGCTCGACAGCGACCATCACACAGAATCCGCAACCGGTTTGTGGGGCGTCATCCCCGAGGCGCGGCTGCGGTTTGGTCCATTCTCTGCGAATGCCATCGCCGATCTCACATGGGTCCGGGCGCGATCGGGCGACGCTCCCCTCTCGGCGCTGTTGGCACAGGGGCGTCCGTATGGATTTTCCGTAACGCACAATTGGGATGTTCGCTGCGAACTCCCGAAACGAGTAACGCTAAAATTGAAGGTCTACGGTGATCACCGTCCCCGCGATGCCGACCGCTGGGGCATGATGGTGGAATCAATCGCGCGCTTTTGAGCACCGGTGCCCGACTGAATGGCGGATGGCCGATGAAAGCAGTGTCGCAACATATTGTGGTGTTAGCTATTACAGCCGTCGTATCAACTGTTACTTTGATCGTGAACCCGGCGTTTGCCGGTACGATCTCCTCACGGCGAGCGTCGATTCACGACACGATGCGCGTGACAGAGATTCGATTGCTGTGGGATCGACCTGTGCATGAGTCCGTGCGGGATGACATCTCGGAGCTTGCGAGCGAAAGGATTCGTAAGCCGTTAACGAATGATGGCTTATCGGATCTCCTTCACGCAATCCTTTCATCACTCACTGACCGAGGATACCGTCGCGCTGCAATTGTCCCCCACGACTTTGTCGAGACAGGCGACGCGTTTGAGTTCTCCATGTCAATCAACCCGGGATCGATTCACACGATTGCCGCGTGGCGATTCAGCGGCTTGAACCGAACCGATACGACCTGGCTGGCGAAGGTGCTCGACCTGCCGTGTGGCGTGACATGGAGCAACTCCCTGCGCTCGCAAATCGAACGACGCATCCACCGCATCTCGCATCTGTATCTGTCCGGCGAGCCGGGAGTCATCGGCGACAGCGACGACACCTGCATCACCATCGAGCTTCCATTTGCCGAACGTGCGACGGCGCTGGCCGACGGCGCGCTCTCGCTCGGCAGTGGTTCGGCCAGTCAAGACCTCAATGGCAAACTCTCGCTTGAGATGCTGGGTCTTTTTGGGCGCGATCGTTCACTGGGACTCAACTATGAACATCCGCGGCCCGAGGAATCACTGTTGCGCTTCCGATTCTCCGAGCGCGGCATCTTCGGCTCACCCTGGTCATGGCGTCTGGCCCTTGAACAGCTCGACCGGCTTGATCACCGCCGCAGTATCGAACTGGGCGCCTCATACGGCGGAGTCGCCATGGACGGGTGGCGCATCGAAGGCGTCGGACGACTCGCCCAGATTACACCGGGGCGCACGGGTATCCGCGCGACCCGGACACAGGAAGCGACCTTCGGTTTGTCCAATCGTCCCGACCAGCGACTGCCGCTGATTTACGTCAGTCCCGGACTGTACGTCAGTGCTCATGCCACCTGGTCGCATGCCCGGAGCGGTTTGGGTGCCGGGACCCTCGATGAGCCGCAGTCGATCGCGCGGCTGCGCACCGATCTGCGGGCCGCCCAGGTCATCGCGCTCAATCGGAGATGGCGCCTGCGATTCGACGGCGTTGGCCGTTGGTGGCCCAGACACGAACAACTCGTTGCCGGCGACGAATGGTATCTTGGCGGCGAGGGATGGCTGCAGGGCTACAGCGACCGTGATGTCGTGGCCGCATCCGGTTGGGTGCTGGTCTCCGAGTTGATGTGCGACCTCGCGCGTGAGGTGGCCGCGGCCGCCTTCGCGGAGACGGGACTCCTGACCGGGTTCGCCGCACCGGACGGCAGGACCGTGCGCCCATCCTCCTATGGAATCGCGATCATGCTGCATTCGCGACAACGGTACGGTCGGCTCCAGGTCGCCTGGCGCGATGGCGCTGCCTGGGGCGACGGGCTCATCCGCTTGAATGTGTCCCACGGCTGGTGACAATGCCGACAGCCGATGCACGAATGTCACCCCGCAATACGGCAGCGGCCTGGTGGTCGCTCATTCGCGGCGGCAATGTCCTGATGGCGGGTGCGGCTTCACTGTTGGGTCTGGTTCTGGCTGCCCCCAATGACATTTGGCCCCAATCGCTCCCCGCCGTTCTCCCTCCCATGCTGATTTGTGCAGCAGGGTACATCGACAATGACATTTGCGATCGGGCCATCGACCGGCACATCAAGCCCGCGCGCGCGATTGTCAGTGGTCGTGTTCGGTTGTCCGCTGCACGCGCTGCAGCCGGAGCATTTACGATGGCCGGAGTGCTGTTGGCGTCGGTCGGAGGTTGGCCGGCGTTGGTCGCAGTGCTAGTCGTCGTCGCCTGCATCGCTTGGTACAATCGCGCGCTGTCGGCTCGGCCGCTCATCGGAAATGTGGCCGTTGCCGCCATCGGCGCATTCCCGATTATTTATGGCGCGCTGCATGCGCCCCTCATCCATTCCCTGTCGAGGAATGCGGTCCTGTTGGCGGCCCTGACGGCGTTTTGGCTGCATTGGGGGCGTGAGATTCTCAAAGATGTCGTCGATGTCGACGGCGACCGCGTCGTCGGACGGCGCACATTGCCGATCGTGCTGTCCCCCGATTCGGCAACCCGCCTCGCCGGGTTGCCGCTGTTGCTCGGCGCCGTGTCGGCGCTCTGGCTCGGGCTCGGCACGATTATGGCTCCGATTTATCTCTTCGGAGTCTGCGTCACGGTGATTCCGGCGGTATTGCTGGGCGCGGCGCAGTGTGCCTTGAATCCGTCCACGGCCACAGCGTCGCGCTGGGTGGCCGGCGCGAAACTCTCGCTGGCCGGAGGCCTGATCTGGATGTTTTTGGGCGCAACCTGAACGGATGGCCGGCGCTTCGAATCGCTTCGTTGACGCGCAGTATCGCATTCTCTTTCTTCAGCTTCCATGAGCGCCACTCTCCGAGCCGGATGGCCCCTCGCGGTCCTGACTCTCCTCGCCGGCACCCTGCTGTCTGGCGGCTGGCACGCACACGGTCAGAACGAAGACGTGGTCCGCGTGTTCTCTTCGCATGGACGAGTGAGTGTGGGAGATACCGTCGATATCACCATCGAAGCCGGCATTTCGCTGCTCCCCAAGGACGCCGTGTTCGTCGGCGCGGAAGTCTGGCCCGACGCTCACTGGAAACGTGGCGGACAGTCGGTCAGTACTGCCTATCTCCGTGCCATGCGAATGACCAAGTCCTGGACTTTCCGGCTGGTCGCGCAAAGCCCCGGGCTCACCCGCATGCGGCCGGTCGTCTATTACCGGCAGGAAGGCGCGGCGGCGGATCAGCCCCGCGATTCCATCGTGGCCGAATACCTGCGCGTCTCGATCGTCGAACGACCGTCCGGGGGCATCATCCCGTGGATGGCAGTCGGATTCGCAGCACTCATCCTCGCTGCAGCGGTCGGAGTGCTGGCCATGCGCAATCGCCGGGCCCGGACTCGGTCAAAGACCATCCTGACACCGCTGGAGGAGACGCGGCAAATGCTGACAACCGCCGCCGCCAACAGACGCGAAGACCGTGGCCCCCGATACATCGAAGACCTCGAACGAATCATCCTCGGGTATCTCTCGCGCCGTCTGGGGCACACAGTGACATCGGCCACGGCCTCGGATGTCGCCCGTTTGCTCTCAACAACCATCCGGGATCCGGCGCTGACGGCGCAACTCACCGCGCACCTGAAGCGATGCGGAGAACTCCGCTTCAGAGGCGCGCCTGTCGATCTGAATGAGATGGTCGACTTGGAGGAGCAGATCAGGGCCCTGTTGGAACAGCTCGATGCGGCCTGGGTATCATCTGGACCGACCCATGGTCCGTCCTGAGGGCCGGTTTCGTGCGTCACAACACACAGTAACAACCGAGGGTACTGCATGCATCCTGAGATCGAGAAGATTCAACGGGACGTCGAAGGGCAAAGCGCCTTCTGTCGGACGCTCAAGGACGCCATCGGGCAGGTCATTGTCGGCCAGAATCACCTGATCGACCGGCTGCTGATCGCGCTGCTGGCCGATGGTCACATTCTGCTGGAGGGGGTCCCCGGTCTGGCGAAAACACTGTCGGTTCGCACGCTGGCCGATGCCATCCGCGCCGACTTTCGCCGATTGCAATTCACCCCCGATCTGCTGCCCGCCGATTTGCTCGGCACCATGGTCTACCACCCCAACACCGGTGAATTCTCAGCGCGCAAAGGCCCGATCTTCGCCAACATCATCCTCGCCGATGAGATCAACCGCGCCCCGGCAAAAGTTCAGAGCGCCCTGTTGGAAGCGATGCAGGAACGGCAGGTGACGATTTCATCCAGCAGTTACCCGCTGCCGTCACCGTTTCTGGTATTGGCCACCCAAAACCCGATCGAGCAGGAAGGGACCTACCCCCTCCCCGAGGCGCAGGTCGACCGGTTCATGCTGAAGGTGATCGTCGGATACCCGTCGCGCGACGAAGAGCGCGCCATCATGGATCGCATGACCGGGGAACAGCTTCCGAAGGTCCGGCCGGTGGTCACGCCCGAAGAGATCATCGCCGCGCGCGCCGTCGTGCGACGCATCTACATCGACGACAAGGTGAAGGACTACATCGTCAACATCGTCCATGCCTCACGCAAGCCGGAAGCATACGGTCTCGACCTCACCGGGCTGATTGCCTACGGTGCGTCTCCGCGTGCGTCGATCTATCTGAATCTCGCCGCGCGCGCGCATGCCTTCGTCTCCGGACGCGCGTTCGTCACGCCCGAGGACATCAAGTCGGTCGGGCCGGACGTGTTGCGCCATCGCGTGATCGTCACCTACGAAGCCGAAGCCGAACAGGTGACATCCGCAACCGTCGTGCAGCGCTTGTTCGATCATGTCGAAGTGCCATAGGAAGTATCGGCCAGGATCGTGGATTTGATCGGATGATCGACTCTGTCAATCAAAAACCGGGAGGGCGAGGCTTCCGCCGAGCCTGTTCTTGAACCCATGAAGCCCGTTGGCTGGAACCAACCCCGCAAGCGGCCGGCGCACGGCGTGATTCATTCATCCGCCAAACCGACGGTTGTCTTCCTGACGGTTTGCACACGAGGCCGCGCAAAGTGGCTCGCAGACGACCAGGTTCACGATCACGTGCTCACGGCATGGGGCAGTGCGAGTGGCTGGCGCGTGGGACGGTACGTGTTGATGCCCGATCACGTTCACCTGTTCGCAGGATGGGTTGGCGGGAGGTGGACTCTGGAACAATGGACCAGATACTGGAAGGCCATATTCTCGAGAATTCATCGCAATCCCGATCATCGTTGGCAGACCGATCACTGGGACACGCGCATGAAGAGCCGCAATCAGTTTGAAGCGAAGTGGGAGTACGTCAGGAATAATCCGGTCCGCCACAATCTGATAGCACGGGCAGAAGAGTGGCCGTATAGCGGCATCGTGTGCGAGTTCGGACCGTGGTGAAAAGGCAGGCTCGGCAGAAGCCTCGCCCTCCCATGCGCAATCCATCGTCTATGTGTTACATTTGCATCCGACAGTTATTGGAGTCTCTCGATGTTACTTTGAGTCACGTTGCCTGAGGAGGAGAGGGAGAGGCACCCCCGCCTGAATCATGAATCGACATCCAACCATCGACCGGGAGGGCGGGGCTTCTGCCGAGCCTGCCCCACGAACCGCAATCACGCACGATCGGGAGGGCGAGGCTTCTGCCGAGCCTGCCCCACGAACCGCTATCGCGCACGATCGGGAGGGCGAGGCTTCTGCCGAGCCTGCCCCACGAACCGCAATCACGCACGATCGGGAGGGCGGGGCTTTCGCCGAGCCGGTCTTATGATTGGGAGACAAGACGACACTCGGGAGGGCGGGGCTTCTGCCGAGCCCGCCTTTCAATTGTCCGGTCGATAGCCATGCTCCCCAAGGAACTCATCGCCCAAATCCGACGGATCGAGATTCACACCAATCGTTTGGTCAACGATTTGTTCGGCGGCGAATACCATTCGGTCTTCAAGGGGCAGGGCATGGAATTCGAAGAAGTGCGCGAATACCTCCCCGGCGATGATGTCCGCCTCATCGACTGGAATGTCACCGCGCGCACGGGCACGCCCTTCATCAAGAAGTTCCGCGAGGAACGCGAGCTGCTGGTCATGCTGCTGGTCGATTTGTCGGCGTCCGGACGTTTCGGCACAATCAACCGTGCCAAAAACCAGGTGGCCGCCGAGACGGCGGCCGTCCTCGCGTTCTCCGCGATCAAGAACAACGACAAAGTCGGGATGATCGTGTTCACCGATCAAATCGAACTCTACATTCCGCCGAAGAAGGGCCGGTCGCACGTCCTGCGCCTGATTCGCGAGATTCTCTATTTCGAGCCGCAGGGAAGGGGGACTAATCTCACGGCCGCGCTGGAGTTCTTCGGACGCGTGACCCACCGCAAGTCGGTCGCCTTCCTGATTTCCGATTTTTTCGATGCCCACTATGAGCACCGGCTGATGGTGGCGCACCAACGCCACGATGTCATCGCGGTCGTTGTCGAAGACCCGCGCGAGCGCACCTGGGCCGATGTCGGGCTGATCGAGTTGGAAGACTTCGAAACCGGACGGCGTACCGTCGTCGATACGGCCGACCGCGCCGCGCGGATGGCCTTCGAGAACCAGGTCAACATGCGCGCCGCGCGCCGCCGCAAGCTCTTCGATTCGATCCGGCTCGACAATGTGGCGCTGTCGACCGACAGGCCGATAGCCGACGGATTGATCGCATTCTTCCGCCGCCGGGAACGGCGGCGTCGATAGGAAAGGCGGTCGCAATGCTGGGCACTCAAGAGTTGCTGCTCATCCTGGGCGCCGGAATCCTGCTCTTCGGAGCCAAACGCATTCCGGAGATCGCGCGCGGGCTGGGACGCAGCGTCCACGAATTCAAAAAGGGACTGCGCGAAGAGCCGGCGGAGGGGGACAAAGAGCGGAAGGTCGATCAGGAGGACCGCAAGGAACCGCAACCGTGACGTCTTCGGGCATGGGACATCCGCGGCGACGCGGATCCATTGGAGTCAAGCGTATCTCGACGAAACGGGGGCTTCCCCCGGGCTCGGCGGTCTATGTCGGTGAGAAGACCGATGCGCCGATCACCGTCTCGGTCATCGACTACGATGCCGACAACCTGCAGGAGCGCACCGAGATCGCAGCCGATCGGCCGGCAGCGTCGCGCGCGCCTGGAAACGTCACGTGGATCAACTGCGACGGGATCCACGATCCCGCGCTGATCACCCGCATCGGCGAATCGTTCGGCCTGCATCCGCTGGTGATCGAAGACATCCTCAACACCGATCAACGACCCAAGATCGACATCTCCGAGCACTATGTCTTTGTCGTCGTCAAAATGCTCTACCCGGCGCCCGACGACGGGCTGACGGTCGAGCAGGTGAGTCTCGTCTTCGGGGAGGGGTTTCTCCTGTCGTTCCAGGAACGGGCGGGCGATGTGTTCGATCCCGTGCGCAAGCGCCTGCGCGAGGGACCGCGCCGCCGATTCATCCACTCCGACTACCTCGCCTACGCGCTGATTGACGCCATCGTCGATGGTTATTTCCTCGTGCTGGAACAGATCGGCGATCGCGTCGAGTCGATCGAGCACAAGCTCGTTGCGCATCCGACCGCCGAGGACCTGGAAACCATCCACCGCCTCAAACGCGAGCTGGTGGTCCTGCGCAAACCGATCTGGCCGCTGCGCGAAGTCATCGGCGGCATGAGCCGCTCCGAGACGCCGCTGATCGATTCCGCCACCGGCGTCTACATTCGCGATCTCTATGAGCACGCCGTGCAGGTGCTCGATACGGTCGAGACCTACCGCGATATGGTATCGGGTCTGCTCGATGTCTACCTGACCAGCGTCAGCAACCGCATGAACGAGGTGATGAAGGTCCTCACCGTCATAGCGACCATCTTCATTCCGCTGACCTTCCTGGCGGGAGTCTACGGGATGAATTTTTCTCCTGAGGTCGGCGGCCTGAACATGCCGGAATTGCGCTGGCCGTATGGCTACGTAACTTTCTGGGGCGCATCCCTGGCACTGGGCATCGGACTGTTGGTCTTCTTCCGCCGCAAGGGATGGCTGTGATGGACGGCAATCGCACACGCACACGCGGCGTGTGTATAATCCCGTGAGGCCCTCGACAGCTCAATCTGCCGACCGGGTCTCGTTTTGTCGTATGCACCAGACCCTGAGAATGAAACCGTGTCGGCTGCCAATGGCGCTATCCCTGATGGTCGCCGTCCTCGGCCCCGCCGGCGGGGCCGCCGCAGACGCCGATCCGGTCGTCACCCTGTCGATCAGCCGCACCGAGGGCACTGTCGGCGACCAAATCGACCTGACCCTCAAAGTCCGCTATGATCCCGCGCTGCGCATCGTCTCCGTACCGACCGGCCCGTCGCTGGGCGGACTCGATGTGCTGCGCGATTCGCTGGTCTCCGAGGACCGGCTCGCAGACAGCAGCAAGCTCTACGAACGCCGCTGGCGGTTGGCGGCATTCGCCCTCGACACGTTCTGGATTCCGGCGTTGGCCGGAGAACTGGTCGACTCGTCGGGGCAGCGCCATCCGTGGCGTTCCGATTCGCTGCAAGTCGTTATTCACAGTGTGCTGCCTGCCGAAGCCAATCCCGACTCACTTGATATCAGCGGACTAAAGGGTCCCTATGAGGCGCCGGTCCCGATCAGCGCCTGGTGGTATGCCCTCGGCGGATTGCTCCTGACGGCGATGATGGCGTGGCTGGTGTGGCGCAAACTCAGGCGCCGCCCGTCGGAGGCAGATCAACCTGCCGCGCCGCCATGGGAGATCGCGTTTTCCCAATTGAAGGCGTTGCGCACCGGTGTCGACCCCGACGACGACGGTGGGCGCATTTGGTACTTTGGACTCTCCGAAATCCTGCGCCGATATATCGATGCGCGCTACGGCTGGAACACGATCGACCAAACGACGACCGAGATCGCGCGACGTCTCCCCGTGGCCCCCTTCAATGGTCAGCATCGCGAACGCGTCCAGGAATTCCTGCGCCACGCCGACCTGATTCGCTACGCGCGCACCCCCGCCCAACGCGGGCGACCCGAAATCGATTGGGAATGGATGCGCGAGTTTGTCGAGTACACGCGACCGCGAGCGGCCGCTGAGACGACTGTTTCCGGGGCCTCAAGCGAAGGGCAATCGGATGCGACCACCGATCAGCCGAGAGGGGGACCGGCGTGATCGGCATCGACCGCTTTGCCAGTCCCTGGTTTCTCACCGGCGGCGTCATCGTGCTGTTTCTGATCTGGTGGGAATGGCGAGCGTGGCGGCATCGCCCCGCGGCGGCATTCTCCGATCTCGGTCTGATCGAAGGCACGCGTCCGTCGCTGCGCGCACGACTGCGACCGTTGCCGTCGGTGTTGCGCGTCCTCGTCCTGCTGCTGCTCGTGGTGGCTCTGGCCCGGCCGCAGTCGGGGACCGCATCCCGTGAAATCACCTCCGAAGGGGTCGATATCGTGCTGGCGCTGGATGTCTCCGGCTCGATGAAGGCCGAAGATTTCCAGCCGCACAACCGTCTGCACGTGGCCAAAGAGGTCATTCGCGATTTCGTCGAGAATCGCGCCAACGACCGCATCGGATTGGTCGTGTTCGCGGCACAGGCATTCACGCAGTGCCCGTTGACCCTCGACTATGAGGTCCTGCTCAGCTTCCTCGATCAGATCGATTTCGGCATGATCGAGGACGGCACCGCGATCGGCACCGGCTTGGCGACCGCGGTCGCCCGCCTGCGCGATTCGGATGCCAAGAGCCGCATCATTATTCTGCTGACCGATGGGGTCAACAATCGCGGACAGATCGATCCGGTGACCGCCGCCGAAGTGGCCAAAGCGTTGAATGTGAAAGTGTACACCATCGGCGCGGGCAAACCCGGCTCGGCGCGATATCCCGTAGATGATCCGGTCTTCGGCAAACGCTATGTCACATTGCCGAACGAACTCGATGAGGACGTGCTGCAACAGATCGCCGACGCGACCGGCGGCAAGTACTATCGCGCACACTCCGAGCAGATGCTCGAGCGGGTCTATCAGGAGATCAGCACGCTGGAGAAAACCGAAGTGAAGATCAAGGAGTATATCCAGTATCATGACCTCTTCAGCCGGTTCGCCCTCGCGGCGCTGGCGGCCGCGTTCGTGGGAATCGTTCTGGGAGGAACCTGGCTGGGGTCGTTGCCGTAGCATGGATAGATGATCCGATGAGATTCGCCGCACAACATTGGCTGTGGGGTCTGATGGCCGTCCCGATCCTCGCTGTCATCCTGGCGTGGGCGTGGCGTATGCGCCGGCGTCTGGCGGCTCGGTTCGCCGAGAAAGCGCTCTGGACGCGCCTGGCGCCCGATGTCAATTACGCCGTCCGTGGCTGGAAGCTGACCTGCGGGCTGTTGGCGATTGCCCTGATGATCTTCGCCGTCGCCTCTCCGCAGTGGGGGGCCAGCGCGGTGATGTTGCAACGACGTGGTCTGGATATTGTCGTGGCGCTCGATGTCTCCCGTTCGATGCTCGCCTCCGATGTCAAGCCGAATCGTCTGGATCGGGCCAAACGCGAAATCGTCGAAATCTTCAATCGCCTTTCCGGAGATCGCATCGGGCTGGTCGTGTTCGCCGGCGACGCCTATGTCCAATTTCCGTTGACCATCGACGCCGCCGCGGCGCGCATGCTGCTGGACGCGGTCGACTCGCGGTCGGCCGGACGTCCCGGCACCATCCTGGATGTCGCCATCCGCAAGGCGGTCGCAATGTTTGAAACCGATGAACGCAAGTTCAAGGTGCTCGTGCTGATTTCCGACGGCGAAGGTCTGGAAGGCGATCCCCTGGCCGCCGCCCGGGAAGCGGCCCAAACCGGGGTGCGCATCTACACCGTCGGCATCGGCACGCCGGGAGGCGAGCCGATTCCCGAATTCGATGACAACGGCCGGCAGACCGGGTTCAAAAAGGATCAAAGCGGGCAGGTCGTGCTCTCGAAGCTCGACGAGGTGACTCTGCAAAAAATCGCGCTGGCGACCGAAGGGCGCTACTTCCGTGCCGGACCCGCGCAAATGGAGTTAGACGAGCTGTTCGCCGAGTTGGCCAAGCTGGAGAAGAAGGAACTCGAGGGGCGGCTGTTCACGGAATTCGAGGAACGCTACCAATACTTTTTGGTGCCGGCGTTCCTGCTGCTGGGCCTGGAAATGGCACTCGTCGAACGGCGCCGACGTCGCCGAACCGGGACGAACGCATGAGACTCCCGATGAACAATGCGACGCTTGCCGTCCTGCGCATCTGCGCATGCGCCGGATTGCTGCTTGTCCCGACATCGGCCAGAGCCGATCAATTCGCCGAGTTCATCAACACGGGAAACAGACTCTACGAACAGGGCCATCTTGACTCGGCGCTGGAACGATACCGCGCGGCCCAATTGGAACGGCCCGATGCGAAGGAGGCCGAGTACAACATCGGCAATGTCATGCACCACCGTGGCGCACTCGATTCCGCGCTGGCCGCGTATCAGGATGCCGCCCATGCGTCCGACAGCACGCTCCACCCACGCGCCCACTACAACATGGGCAACACGCTGTACCGCGGCAGCCAATACGCACCGGCGGTCGAGGCGTATCGCCAGGCGCTCATCGCCGATCCCGACGACCTTGATGCCAAGCACAATCTCGAATTGGCGCTCCGGCAGATGATCGATGACTCGACGCAAAAGAAACCGGAGCAACAGCCGGACGATCAGCAATCCGATTCGACACAACAGCAACAGCAGCAACAGCAGCCCGACTCGTCACAACAGGAACAGAATCAGCAGCAACAGCAGCAAAACACCGATCAACAGGACAACCGGCAGCAGGATGCCCCATCGACCGAGCAACAAGGCGACCAGCAGCAGCCCGCCGAGCAGAGGCAGTCGCAGGCGCAACAGGAAGGCATGACGCCGCAGGACGCGCAGCGGCTGCTCGATGCCCTCAAACAGGATGAGCTCAATCTCCAGAAGCAACGCACCCAACGCAGCGCCCGGGGCGTGCCGGTGCTGAAGGACTGGTAAAATGTCCCGTGCCCGCATCACCATCCTCGCATGCCTGCTGGCGGCACTGCCACCGGCGGCGCGGGCCGACATCCGTTTCACCGCGTCGGTCGACACCGACAGCATCCCGCGCGACGGCGTTGTCCACTTCACGCTGACGCTGCAGGCGCCCGAGCAGTCGCTGCCGAATCCGACGCTGCCGGATCTCGGCGCATTCGAGGTATTCTCTTCGGGACGAGCGCAGAACGTCTCGTACGTCGATGGGCGCGTCACGACATCGATTGCCTACAACTACGCTCTCGTGCCGCGGGGCCCGGGCAACTACACGATCGGCGAAGCGAAAGTCACGATCGACGGTAAAGAATACACCACCCAGCCGATCGCCATCGTCGTCACCAAGGAGGGTGCGGGCTCCGTCACGCAACAACAGCGTCAACAGCCGCCGCCTGAGACTCCGGACCGCGAAAAACCCGGCGGCAAACGCGAAGGAATCTTCATCACCACCTCGCTGGACAAGGACACCGCGTTGGTCAACGAGCCCGTGACCTTCATCTTTCGGTTCTACCGGGCGCAACGGCTGCTCTCCAGCCCGGAATACAATCGCCCCGAGTTCCCCGGATTCTGGGTCGAAGAGCTCTCGCCGCAGCGGCGATACCGCCGAACCATCGACGGCGTCGAATACGACGTCACCGAACTGCGGACGATGCTCTTTCCCACCGACGCCGGGGTCAAGACGATCGAACCGGCGCGCCTGAAGATCGCGATTCCGAATCGATCCCGCGGTTCCGCGCTCGATCCGTTCGGTCGCGACATCTTCGGGCTGATAGGCGGGGAGGACCGCGTCCTGCAGTCCGATCCGCTTTCACTGATTGTTCTCGCGCCGCCCGCGCGGGGACGTCCGGAGAACTGGTCGGGCCTGGTGGGACGCTTTCGAATGAAGTCGTCGGTCAGTGCACGTGAAGTCGCAGTGGGCGACCCGATCACCGTGACCGTGACGATTGAAGGAGAAGGGAACATCAAATCGATTGCCCGGCCGCAATTCGACTCGATTCCCGATTTCCGGACGTTCTCTGCGGGCACATCCGAGACCGTTTCGAAAGAGGGCTACCGAATCGGGGGGATGAAATCCTTCGAGGAAGTGTTCGTTCCGCAGCGCGCCGGTGTCTATGCGCTCCCGGTCTTCTCCCTGTGCTATTATGATTTGAACAGTCAGCGCTACGCAACCCTCACAAGCGACACGATCACCGTCACCGTGACCGGCGCGTCGACTGACTTCTCTCTGCCGTCGCTGCGGCTCCAGCCCGATGAGCTCTCCGACCTCGCCGCCGATGTGCGCTTTCTGAAGACCGATGGAACCGATCTGCGCACGGTCGCCGGACCCGGCCTGTTCGGTCCGGCATTCTGGGCCGGGCATCTCGTGCCGCTCTGCGGCCTTCTGGCATTCGTCGGATGGCGGCGACGGATTCTCAGGGACCAGGCCAACCCGGCGTCGCGCCGACGCCGACTGGCGTATCGCTCGGCCCTGCAGCGTCTCCGCAACGGCGAGTCGGCGCGCGTCTCGACCGCGGATGTCGCATCGGCGCTCGAACAGTTCTTTTCCGACCGCTACAACTGCGCCGCGCGCGGGCTGCGTCGCAATGACATGCGCGACCTGCTCGCCAAAGACCGTGTGCCCGAATCGACTTTGAATGAGTACATGGACCTGTTGGATTGGTGCGACCGCAGCCGCTACGTTCCGGCCGATTCCGACGGCGCCCCGTCGGAGTTGATCACGCGTGCCATATCGCTTCTCGCCGAATTCGAGCAGTCACGATGATCCGACCGACGATCAACCCGCGCCGCGCCGGGCATTGGACTATCGCCGCCTGGGCGCTGGCGAGCATCGGGCTGTTGTCCGAATCGGCGCACGCGCAGACGCCCGAAGTCATCTTCGATGCCGCCGTGTCGGCGTATCAGCGGGGCAGGTTCGACTCGGCGGCAGTGGGATTTCTTTCACTGGCGCGCGCCGGAATCGATGACGCGCGCGTCTGGTACAACCTCGGCAATTCGCACTTTAAGGCCGGGCGCATCGGCTCGGCGCTGGTTGCGTACCGGCGCGGACTGCGATTGCATCCGCGCGATGCCGATTTGCAGGCCAATCTGCGCTACGTCAGTCTCTTCGCCGTCGACAAGATCGAGCCGGTCGGCGTATTCTTCCTGGAAGAATGGTGGCGCGCCGTGGCCGACCGCATCTCCTTCAGCGAGGCCCGTACACTTGCCGCGCTGGCCATGTGGTGCGCGGTTTTGCTGACAGTCGGTCGGCTCTGGCCCGGCCCGCGACCGCGCGTGGCCCTCTGGTTGGTGATTGCCGGCTGGGGTCTCTGGCTGAGCGCAACCGGCGCCGCAGCATCGCGCTATGCGCGTGATGTTCAGCGACGCGACGGCGTGATCGTGGTCGCGCGCGCCGATGTCCGCAGCGGTCCCGGCGACAGCTACGCGCTCCAGTTTACCGCCCATGACGGGCTTTCCGGCACGATTCAGCGTACCGATTCGGCGTGGCACTTCGTGCTGTTCCCCAATGGGCTGAAGGGATGGATCGCCGCCGCGGATTTTGAGCTCATCTGAGCGCCTGGGCCGCCCGCTGATAGTGGTTGATTCCTGTGCAAACGGCCTCGATTTTCACAGCAGGCATGTCATGGCTGTTGGTCGCGCGCGACATGTCGCGCGACGGCGCTGAGCGATGAATCCGCGTACGCGACGCACCAGGTTGCTCCGCATCGCACTGTTTGTGGCGGCGCTGGCGGCGCTCGTCTACATCCTGCGCGACATCGATCCTGCCGCGGTCTGGCACACGCTCCTGAGGATGAATCCGTGGCTCTTGCTGCCGGTGGCGATCGGCGTTCTGGTCATGCCGCTGGTTCGGGCCATGCGGCTGCGGCTGATTATGGAGCCGCAACAGGCCCTGGCGCCGATGCGTGTCTTTTCCGCCTACAACATCGGGCAACTGCTCAATGTCATGCTGCCCGCGCTGACCGGACAGGTCGCGCGGGTGCTGTTTTTCTCCCGGACATTCCCCATCACCAAGACCTTCGCGTTCGCCTCGGTCATGCTTGAAGTGCTATTCGACGGGCTGGTGCTGGTGGTGATGATCTTTGCGGCATCGTTTCTGGTCGTCATGCCCGACTGGATGGTCAAAGGCGAAGTGGTCGTCTTCATCGCCTGCCTGCTGCTGTTGGGATTTTTCTACCGCATTCTCCACCGACACCGCAATCCGAACCGTCGCCCCAGTCTGCTGCGCAAGAAACTCCCCGCCGGGGTGTTGCGCCGCTGGGACAACATGAAAGAATCGTTTCTGGCGGGGCTGGATATGCTCACGTCGCGCCGCCATCTGACGCTCGTCGTGCTGTTGTCGATCCTGTCGTGGGTGTCCCATGCTCTGATCGTCATGTTCCTGCTGCAGGCGTTCGGATTCTCGGTGCCGTTTTGGGGCGCCATCGTCATCCTTATCGTCAACACATTGGCGATCATGATTCCGGTCAGTCCCGGCAATCTGGGTGTGTTTCAAGTGGCGTCGGTGGTCGGGTTGGCGTTTTTTCATGTGCCCAAGGATGAGGCGCTGGCGTTTTCGATCGTCCTGCATGTCGCCGAACTGGGACCGATCTTCGCGCTCGGGGCGGTGTCGTCGCTGACCGGCCACGTACGCATCCGTGAGTACACCGACGCCGATCTGCTCAGCGAAGAAGAGCGACTCAAAGAATCGCTTGACGACTCCCGCTTGCAGCCCACGCCTCAGACGGCACAAGATGAATCAGTTATTGCTCCCGGGACGGAGCCGCAATCCGGCGCTCCGTAGTTTCACTGTGTGCGATACCCGGCACATTCCTCACGATGAATGACGATTCCCGACAGCTTCAGGGCCGGGTGATCCAAAGCTACGGAAATCGCTATGTCGTCCAGTCCGTTGCCGGAACCTACGATTGCGGGCTGCGCGGACGGCTGCGCCTCAGCGATCAACCGACCCGGACGCCCGTGGCCGTCGGTGATCATGTGATCTTTGCGACCGAAGGTCCGGGTATCGGAATGATCGAGGAGGTCGAGGAACGCCGCAATCGCATCTCCCGCCCCGATGTCATTAAGCCGGGACAAGAACAGGTCCTGGTGGCCAATTGCGACCAGCTCGTCGTCGTCGCCTCGGTCAGCCGCCCGAAGCTCAAGCTCGGCGCCATCGACCGCTTCCTGCTCATTGCCGAGCGGGAGAGGATGACCGGCGTGGTCGTCATCAATAAGTCGGATCTGGCATCAAAGGCCGAACTCGATCACGCGCTCGGCGTGTACAACTCCGCAGGGTATCCCGCGCTGGCGACATCGGCCGTGACCGGAGATGGGCTCGAAGAATTGCGCCGGATGTTGACCCTGAAGACCTCGATTCTCGCCGGACATTCCGGTGTCGGAAAGTCGTCGCTCGTCATGGCCCTTGATCCCACCTTGAATCTGCGCACCGCCGCGGTCTCCGAGGCGACCGGGAAGGGCTCGCACACGACGACCACTGTGCGCCTGTTCCCGTTGCGCGCCGGCGGTTACATTGCCGACATGCCGGGTCTGCGCGTCATCGGGCTGTGGGGGCTGACCCCCGAGGAACTGCCGGGCTTGTTCCCCGAGTTTGCCTCCCGCGCTCATGGGTGCAAGTTTCATAATTGCATGCACATCGGCGAGCCGCAATGCGCCGTGGCCGCAGCGCTGGCGTCGGGCGAAATCAGGCCCGAACGTCACCAGGGGTATCTTCGCATTCGGGAGTCGCTCATAATGAAGGGCTGAGCCGGGCGTGAATGACCCTCACACAAAACCCCCGCAACAGTGGACGACTCCACCGGGGATGACGGCAATACTCATGGCGGTGCTGTTCGCCGTCTTCGGCTGTCGTTCCGCTCCGACTGACCCCATCGAGGAAGTCAAGGCCATGATCCCGAAGATCGAGTCGGCACTGAATCGGCGCCTCATCGGGGATTTGCAGCGGATGGGAACCGGAGAGTTTGAGGCCAACAGTTTCATCATGGACATGGTTGGCCAGCGGGTGGACGCCCAAGCGACCCTGTCATTGCGGCGCGCCCAGCTCACTGGGAATGAGATTCACATGGCGCTCGATGCGAAAATGGTTGATAACGCCGGGACATGGACGCAACGTCTATTCCTGACGATGCTTCAGGACGGACGCTGGAAGATCGCCGCTTATGAGATCGGGACGCCTGATGACGAACTGCCGCCTCTTGACGGCGGGATCGACTCACTGTAAACGCTCAACCGCGAGGATTCCGGACTTATGAAGCAGTCAACATCCAGGCAGATTCTGTTTTTGCTGAGTGCGGCCGTGGTGCTCGGGCTGCTGCGCAATGCCGTCGCGCCCGGGAGCATCCCCTGGCGCGGACAATGGGGGCCGCCCCAGGTCGCGCCCGGCGATTCAACCGGCGTACCGCAGTCCGCCCAGCCCGATGATCCGCCCTTCATCACTCTGCAAAAGGCGGCCGAAATGCACGCAGATCCCAACGTGGTCTTCATCGATGCCCGCGATCCCGAGGATTTCGAGATGGGCTGTATCCCCGGCTCGATTCTGTTGCCGTTTGAGATGTTCGATGACTATTGGCCCGCGGTGAGCGAACGACTCTCGCAAGATCGTCCGATCGTCGCCTACTGTTCCGGTTCCGAGTGCGAAGCGTCGCTGATGCTGGCCCGTCTGCTGGTTCAGGAGCACGGATACGAGCATGTCTACGTCTTCTTCGGCGGCGCGACGATGTGGGAGGATGCGGGTATGCCGATGGACACCATCCCGGCGCCGCCGCCGGGGGTGTAAAGCGTCACACAACAACGAGGGAACGATGAGTATACTGAGAAATGATGCCGTGGCGCTGTTGGTCCGACTCCTCGTCGGGGGGGTCTTCGTCTATGCCTCGCTCGACAAAATCATCCACCCGGCAGGATTCGCCAAGGCGGTCAACAACTACCACATCCTACCCAACGATCTCATCAGCATCTTCGCCCTGATTCTGCCATGGCTGGAGCTGCTCTGCGGTATGGCGCTGATCATGGGCACAAAAGTGTCCGGGGCGGCGCTGATCCTGCTGGGGATGAACTTCATGTTCGTGATCGCGATCGCCAGCGCGCTCGTTCGCGGGCTCAATATCGACTGCGGATGCTTTTCGACGTCCACACGCGCGCGCACGATCGGTCTGACGACACTCTTGCTGGATATCGGACTGGTTGTTTTAATTTTCTATACGGTGCGTTTCGGTGCGGGACGCTGGTCGCTGGATCGCCGGACCGTCGCGGCCTGAAACCGATCCTACCGAATCGTTGCGACCGCTCGGATCATCCGCCCGCAATCAAAAGGACCCTCTCCCCGCAGAGGGCCCTTTCCGCACTGACCGCGCTGAGCGCAGTCAACGTGTGACTGCTTGCGACGGGCGTCATCGAGACGCCCGCCTGTATCACGTCAGTAGTGCGAGTAGTCGTTGGGATTGGTGCGCGTCCATGATGGGATGCCGTCGATTCTTGGCCATGGCATGCGTCCGTGCAATTCGCTTGTGGTGAGCGCAACCGAACCGCTCACCGCTGGTGCTGTGTCGCCCCAATCCCAGTGTCACGACGAGAGTCGCTCAGGTCCTACCACAAAAGCAACAATTCCCATGCCAATTCGTGATCACGATTCCGCGGGCCGTAAGTGTCTGATTCTCAACGCACCTGATCCTCACCACGGTCGGCGTGGCCATGATTCAGGGGCTCGTCGCGCAGCGTCTGCGCCGCCGCGGATTCGATGACGGCCGATTCCATCGCGCATCTGCTTTAATCTCACTCAGATGCGCCAACCCGCAATTCCTGCGCAGACGTTGCGGGTCCTTTAACTGCCGGGAAATGAGAATGGGATCGGAGTGAAGCAGATGATGAATACGACGAACGAAATGCAGCCGAGAACAAATCGCGATCGTCCGACTGGAAGCTCATCTACGATCGTCGGCGGATGGTGCGGCCTCAGAAAAAATCCGATGCCGGCCCACACGATCCACCACGGCCACCAGAACGCGGCGATCAGCAAACCGGCGATTGTCGCCAGCGCGATCGGGCGCTGCGCGCGCCGCCATAGCGCGTACGCGATATGCCCGCCGTCCAACTGCCCCATCGGCAGCATATTAAACATCGTCACCAGCAGTCCCGCCCATCCCGCGAACGCCACCGGGTGCAATATGATCGTTTGTTCGTCCGTCACCCCCGGCAAGACCACCGCCGCCACGGCGCGAAACAACAGCGATTCGCCGAGCAAGAGCCCGTCGCCCGCCGCATCGCTTGGTGCGACGTCCGACCCGGCCAGCCCGACGGCCAGCGCCACGACCGAAACGACAAATCCCGCCAGCGGTCCCGCGACCGCCATATCGAACAGCCCGCGCCGGTCGCGGATCGGCGAACGCAGTTGGATGAAGGCCCCGAACGTTCCCAGGATGTTCGGCGCCGGAATGAAATACGGCCAGCTCACATCCATGCGCCGCAGCCGCGCAAAGATGAAATGCCCAAACTCATGAAACAGCAGGATCGCCAAAAACCACGCGGCAAAGCTCGGCCCGCCGAATAACACCGTCGTCATGACCGTCGCCGCAAACAGCGCGATGTTCACCAGCGGAATGGCATGCCCCGCCCGTTCGGTCAATGGCACGCTGACGATGGCCGTTTCCGCAGGGCTGCCCGGCGGCGCCAGCGTTTCAACTTCGACCGTCAGTCCCGCCGCGCGAAAGCGCGCGTCGATCACCGCGCGAAAGTCATCGGCCGGGAGTCTCGGCGTGCCGCGCACGACGATCGTCGACCGCGTTGTCAGCACCGTCTCGATGGCGAGCACGTCTTCGATCAGCCCGTGCACCACGCGTGCCTTATCGACAATTTCGTCGCGCTTCATGCGTCTCTGAGTCAGTCTAACCCGCCGCAGCGCCCCGGACAAATGTGTTCTCAAAAAAAGGGAGGAAGGCGAAATGCCTTCCTCCCTTAAGGTGCGTTGGATACGTCACCCGATTACAGTGGGAACCTCCAGGCGCCGACCGGCTGTGCCGCGAGATTGCCGGACACATAGTCGACCAACTGGACCACATCGAGGTTGTCAACGTTGCCGTCGTTGTTGACGTCACCCGAGTACGTATCGGGATAGATGAAATTCCCCACGTCGATCCACAACGCGTCGCCAAGGTCCACGAAGCCGTCATCGTTGACGTCGCCGCGGGCAAAACCGCCCCAGCGCGCCGCGCGAGCCGCCAACGCGGTCGCATCGGCGTCGATCAGAGCCACATCGGGAGCGCCGTTGTATCCATCGACCGCAAATAGCGCCTGATGGACCGCATGCGAACCCAACGGATCCAGCGTGAACGGCTGATGGACAAGGACCGCGGCACGATCGATGAGGAAGCCGATGCCGCCGTCGATCAGACGCGTCGGTAGTTCGTTGACGATGTCGTTGTAGATCAACGCGTCGTCTTCGATGAATCCACGGTTCCAGCCGCGTGTCGTCTGACGGTCCGAGTTGTTGTAGACCATGATGCGATACGGCGAATTGGCCGACGGATCGACACCGCTGTAAACCGACGGCTGATCGGGATCCAGCATGCCGAACGCGTTGCGCGGACTGGCTGCTGCGTCATCCCAAATCGCATACCCGTTGTAGTTATCCGACGGGCTGCCGGTATTGGTGGCGTAGCCGGACCCACCGCCAACGTCCCAGTCAAAATACGTACCGGCATAGATCGGTCCGTTCGGGGCGTTGTTACGGTTGATCAGCTCCCAACGAATCAGCTTGAAGTCTCCATACAGCGGGTCGAAGGCGCCGACCTCGGTCTGGAGAACGTTCACGCCGATTGCCGCGGCCGCACTGGCACTGACAACCTCAAAGTTGGTGTCAGAATAGTGCGACTGAATCCACTGGCCGTTGATCGCTTCGGGAACTCCCACGCCTGCCCCGGTGCGCTTGTAACCCAGGACGATATCGTCCATGCGTTCGAAGCCGCACAAACCATCAGACAGCTTGGGGTTCGGCACATAGTCGGCCGGGACGTGTCCGAACAGTTCGAAGCGCGCATTCGCTGCGTTGGGAATCGCTTCGCCCGTTCCGGAGTCGCCGACCAGAACCAATGTTCCGTCATAGATGTTGTCGTCACTGTTGTGTGGATCATCCGGCCAGTGCAACGCCGTATTGGATGCGCCCAGCGTGCCCCAGTTCCACATCGTCTCGGAGCGCTCGCTGCCGCCGCCCGGGGTGTCGTTGAACACCAACGTCGCGGTGTCTCGCGAGCAGCCGCCAACGTAGGTGATCTCGAGGGTTGCCTGTTGCGGATCGCCTGCCTGGAATGCCAGCACGTCAAAGTCGGGATCGTCGTGATCGAAGATCAGATACTCGACTTCGGTGTTGCGCTCCAGCCCGGCGCCGTTGAAGTCCCAGGCCACTTCGCCCAGATCATCCGGAGCCAGTGTGACCGGCAGACCGGACGCGTTGATCGTGACGCTCGCCGCAATCGTCCGTCCGACCGCGGAACCGGCCGCACGGATGATCTGATTGCGCACGCTGTTGCCGTAACGAGCATCTTCCTGTTCCAACGGCAGCATGTAGCGATTGTAATACCGCTCGCTCCACTCGCCATTGAGAACCTTGCGGTCGGCTGCGCCGATGCCGCGGACCATATCATCTTTCGATATGTCTCCGTCGGCATAACGCGCAAAACGATCCGCGGCCTGAGCCACGCTCGGCAATTCGCGCTGGAAGCGGCGAACCGTCGGCGAGGTCGAGGCCAATGCGCTCGGACCCGCATCCACGGCAACAACCGCCGTGAAGTTAAGGTCTTCGCAACCGTCGTTACGGAACACATCGGGCTCCGAATGCGATAGAGGACCGGAACCCAGGGGCACGATGACCTGCACTTCGTCGATCAGTTGCGTCAGACGCGGACGGGTACCGGCATTCAGCTTGTAAGCCGAAACGATGCCCTGATTCAACAGCGCACCGCCGCCGAGGCGGGAGGATACGACCGCGAATTGGTCGCCGCTGGAATGCTGAACGAGCGCCGTGCCGTTGACGACCTGCCCGACGAGCACCGGGTACTGCCTGTACCACTCGACATCGAGCGTGTTCGCATTCAGCACCCACCAACGCGCTGAACGCGTCCCGGCAAACAGGTAGTTGTCGCAGGTGAGCGTGACATTGCTGGTCACGAAATCTACGCCGTTGAGACCGAAGTTGTGCACGCCCAGACCGATGACCTTGTCGACCATGACGATGCCGCCGGCGTTCCCATCCTGGCCCATGTACAGGAAATTGCGGCCGATGGTCGGCGCGCCATAGAGACTGGCCTCTTGCGCCGCATCCCAGGCGATGTCCGGGGCGCCGCTGGAGACATCGAGAGCATAACGACGCCCGGCAACGTCCCCATTGTGTGCCGCGGCATAGACAAAGTCACCCTCGGCCGAGACACCGCCGGGGAAGCCGAGCAGAGGATCGGCCGGCACAAACTGCCAGTTGGCCGAACCATCAGATGGGTCGATCGACCAAATCGAGCCCGAACCCAGATCCGAATCGGCAGTACCGACCAACAACTCGGTACCGTTCCACGTCGGCCCGTGACGAGCCGCTTTGTCGAGCGTGATCGGGTTGGTCGTCCAGGGGCCGTACAAGCACCCCGTCGCCGCCTCATACGCATGCACCTGGCCCAACTGGCCGGGGGAGGCGATCGGCTCGGTCAGGACAAAAAGCACGTCCGTGCCACCGACGTCGACAACCACCGATGCATTAAAGCGGTTCTGGGCGCCCAGAATGCCCGGAGGCGCTCCGCACGCAGGACCGGTATGGCCCAACGACGTGTTCGACCAGATCGGCGAACTTAAGTCGTGCGGGTACTTGTTGATCGAACGGAACGTGCCGCCGGTGACATAGACCCCATCCGGACCGATCGTCGTGTTGCCACGATTCGATCCGCCCATGATCAGGTTGACGACCGAGGAGGTGATCGAATCGACGATCGCGCCGGTCAGCAGATTGCGCGCCATCAGTGACGACGACGCCGACTGGTACACGATGTCGTTGGCCGCTGTCGGGTTGCAGAAGTCCGCCGTTTGCGGCACCAACTCCGACCATTCGAGATTCACCTGGCAAGGATCGCCGATGTTCATGTTGGAGGCCGAGGTACGGCGCTCATCGCGCCCGTACTCGTTCCACACATCTGCGCCGGGAACCGCGCAGACGTCCTCAACGACCGGCACGACTTCCTTGCAGATCAACGCGTCCATGAACATCTCGGCGTGATGGAACCCGGCGCCGATGTCGGTGGCGTACTCGCCTACGTAGCGCCATGTCGGCAAGCCGGCGTTGGGTACGTACGCGTCAAAGAACACAATCGAGCGCGGGTAGTCCGGCGGGACACAGCCCGGATTGGGCCACAAGAGGGGCTCGCCGCAGCTTCCACCGCCGTACACGCCCGCGAAGGACGTGCCAACTAGCGGCGATGCGGCGCTACGTTCGACTGTGACAAAGAAGTGCTCCGGAATTCCCCCGTTGAGTGTCCCAAATGTCAAATCCGGGATGGGAACAACCGTCTCCATAGGATAGAAACTCCCGGGGACGTCCACCGAGTAGAGCGGCGCCGCGCCCGGAGTCGGTTCTCCGCAAATACTGGAGGGCGGACCACTCGCATCCCAAACTGATACGGTCATGATAATTCCCGGCGCCGAGACAATCAGCAGGAACCGGACCTCTTTGAGAGTGTCCAGCCCGACTGCGGAGTAGCGGACTCCGAACTTCGTGCGCGGCCCCGTCGAAGGGGGGGCAGCCGGAAGTCCGAAGTGGATGTCCCAGTCGTCGTTGCCGTCAGCATAGCGCACCGGCTGCCCGTAATTAAAGAAGGTTGTCCCATCCAGATGTGACGGGTAACACCCGGTCGCCAAGTACCAGAAATCGTACACGCAATCACCCGCGGTGCAGTGCGTGGCGACATCGTCGGGAGTGTAGCCCTCCGACCACAGCAGGTAATTCAGCATCACCGAGCTGTACCCAGTCGCCGGGTAGATCCCAAACGCACCGTCCAGGTCGGCTTCAAAGTAGTTGGCCATGTCGTCCCAGCCGAACCCGTAATCGTTGAGAACGGCGCAGTCCGGGCCGCCGCCAGCCGCATCAGGGGCAGTGTCCTGGCTTCCGTCGTCCACAAAGAGACGCAGGGCGCCGACCGCAATGAAGTTCGGGGCGTAGTAGCCCGCGAAATACGGACCGGTCACGCAGCATTCGATCGGGAACGCCAGGTTAAACAGAAAGCTGCCGCCCGGGCTGGGGAGATTGAAGGCATTCAGGTTTCCGACGCAGAGAATGCCGCCGGGCAAGTGGCCCGTACCCGAGGGGCTGCTGCCGCAAAGCACCTCAACGTCAGCGTCCCACACGACCGGTTGCAACACCAGCGGGTTGTTGGCGGGCCAGAAGGCGGCCGCCGGCCCCGTGTTGTTCAGGATCGTGTTGACCGCTGTAACGTCGAAGGTGTAGTTCGACGGGGCGCCGCAGACATCATGCCAGTCCGGGTCGTCGAAATCCTGGTAGGCCGCGTAAAACTCGCCGCCGGCCCACCAGCCGCCGAACACAAGATTAATTCCGAAGTCGGTCGACTGCTGCCAGAGACCGTCGCAGAAAGTCCCGGGGACTGTACGAGTCTGACCGCCCTGCATTAAGACGGTCGGATCGCCCCAGACCTCCGCTTGCGAGGCATTCGGCGACACACCCGACTTGTCGTGCTGACCCGTCTGAATTCGCGGGTAAGCCTCGTTCGTCAAGGCGTCGTCGTACGCCAAGGCCGCAGTTGACCCCATCAAGAACAGCAGTCCCGAACAGAGAACTGCAATGAAGGGTTTTTTGTGCATTTAGATACTCCTCCTAAACAGTTGAAGAATTCGGACTCGCCGCAGGCAACTCAGATTGCCGGTTCTTTGCTGTCGTATTGCCCATGACGTTCCTTGATCTTCTTTCATCAAGCTCCAGGATTGACTCTCTCTTGCTTAACTTCGGCACAACCGCCTCTCCGTGGAGCCCGCTTTGTAACGATGTCTTAGACAGACGGTTGACACTTGTTTCGCGAGGACGAAGGCGCGTTCCGATGCGGGCTCGGAGGAAAGATAAAACCAACCCGCCCGGTCTCTGCCTTCCCTCTTGAAAGGGAGTACCGTTGAGTGGATATCTAAACTTGAAGAGTCACAGTCGCTTTCTGCAAAGCGACCTTTGAAACGCTCGACAGTGAAAATACAATCTTTTCCGCCCCTGTCAACATTTTTCGCAGAAATTTTGACCGCAACGCCAACAGGTTCGGTGATGAGCCGCTCCCATCGGCGCCGGTATCGCACACCGAAAGCTTGCCTCGGAAATCCTTAAAGAATGTCACCCCGAGTCCCGACCCGACCGCCGCAGGCGGGTGAGGGAGGGCGAGGGGTCTCTGTGCGCACCGGATTGCCCACAGCCCCAACACCCCGGTGGAATTACGACTTGGTAAGAATCTTGAGCAACTTCCGCAAATCCCCCATCGCATTTTCCGCCCCGATTGCATATAAGAGATTGAACCACCCCGTCGATCTGTCCGACTATGGCGCTCCTTCCCCTAATCGCACTCATCACGGCGCTGCTCGCCCAGGTCGCGCCGCCCAAGGGTGTTCCCCTGGGAATCCGTTGGTTGCCTTCCGCAACGGTGGAAACCGGACTGACCAATCTGGCCGGGATCGCGATCTGCCCGACCCCCGATCGCACCGGCCCGCAAATGGTGGCCGTCGACAGCGCCGGCAACGCGGTCGAGCTCCTGTTTTCCGAAGGCAACTGGAAGACCGCCAGGAAGTTTCGTGTCCCCGGGCCGGTGGCGATAGTGACCGGCGCGCACACCGCCGGGGCGCAGACAGACGCACGCCTGATTGTCGGGACTTTGGATGGACGACTGTTGGCAGCCCGGCGCGGCCCGCTCGGCTGGACCCATAACGACATCGCCGAGCTTCCCGGGCCGATTCGCGCCATCCAGGCAACTGCCGCCGCCTGGGGAGGGGCTTCCTCCAGTGTTTTTGTGGCGGATGGCGCCGGTTCGGTCACGGAGTTCGTTGAAGATGAGCACGGGGAGTGGCGGTCCGGACGGCTGCCGACAATCCCGGGCGGCGCCCGCTTTATAACCTTCGATTACGATCAACGTGGTCTGCGGGTCGGCCTCGTCAGCCCAGCGGGCGCAATCTACCGCGTGACCACCGACTCGCTGGGCAATTGGGGCGCCGCCGAATGGGCGGTCATGCAGGCGCCGCCCAAGGATGTGGTCGCATCCGCCGATCCCACCATGCGCGACATGGCGTTCTTCTACTCCGGCGAAGATGGCTATCTGCGTTACCTGTTCCTGGGCAGTACGATCGACACGCTCTCCCGTCTCGTGGTCGGGGGAGGAGCCACGCACCTGATCGGAAAAGGGGACCAGCGACGCTTCAACGAGTTCTTCGGGATGCGCAAGGGGACCTTCAGTCTGTTCGAATATGACGCCGTGTTGCTCGACTGGCAGGAGATCCCTATCACAAAGATTGAAGGGACCACAGTTGCCACTTGTTTTGGACCGGGGCGCGGTGAATTGTTACATCAGATTTACGTGGTGACCCTCGAGGGCCGGGCTTACGAGTTTGTTCGCGGACCCTACGAGGGCGAGCATTAGACAACTTGATGCGGGGGCAGCTCTTAGGGCCACATGCGCCTCCGCTTACTCACGCTGACTCTCCTCACATTCGCAGCCGCCGGTCACAGCGCCCAAGCGGTTTGCCCAATTCTGTTCTGGGTTGACGCGCAACCGACTCCCGGCTCAGGCGCATTAGTCCAATGGACCTCGGCACAGCCCTCCGGCGAGACACACGCGGCTTATGGTGGTCTGACCTCCGGCAAGTTCTTCATCGGTTTCGGCTTGGAAAGTCAGCGCGTCGGACTCCAACTCCCGGGAGTCGTGGAGGGCGGCGATCACCTGTTGGTTCGCGCCAGGTTCATCGGAGACAGCTCGGTTAACTCGGAACAATGGCAGGATTTGGCCGGCTTCACTTGGTCGATCTGGACAGACATAAGCGGCTCTCCGGGGACGCCGCTTTGCGATGAAGTCGAGGTTCCCCTCGCCGAGGATCCACAAGGGTATCAGGGGCAATGGTTTGAGACGCTCGTCCCATGCTCCTTGTCGTCCGCGTCGACCGCTCTATGGCTAATAGGCCGCTGGCCGGATGACGCGGTCCCGGTGGTTCGTTTATCCTCAGCCAACGCCAACGGCCTGATCCCCACAGTCGCCGGGTTTGAGTCGCAGCCCGGAGTGCCTGAATGGCAAGCGCTGTCAAACTACCAGCTTGCGGTCGAGGCCACTTTCCTGACTCACGCATTCAACTGTGAATCCGGCAGCGGCTTATCGCGATTGCCCGTGACCCCGTCGCCAGCCTTCGCGTCAACTCTGAGCTATGAAGTCCTGCGACGGGTGGTACTGTCGACTCCTTCCGCCGAAGTACTGACCGAGCTCGGACCATTCTCGGATCTCAATTGCCTCGAAGACACGTCATGCCCGGTCGGCGTCAACGTCAGCTACGGCATCACACCCATAGGGTCTGATCCCTGTCCGCAGGTGTGGACCGGGACTTTTACCTTGGCCGCCGCCAACAACGTGGATGTCAGTCCGATCTCAATCGACCAAGCCGTTAATCCGCTTGATATTGAGCCGATTGTAGTTTTGGTCTTCAATCACCACCTGACCGATACCATGAAAGTTTGCACGGATCCCGCGACCGTGTTGAGCCCCGATGTGTCCCTGCGGCGATACGCAGAGGAGGGCCTGACCCTGTCGGCGCAAACGACCGAAGTGCTCATACCACCGGCACATTGGCAGTCATTGACGTTCTCGCCAGTCGTCGGCGCCGGTGGTCCCTTGGGGTGGTTTGCCGGCACTGTTCCGTTGACTGTGGAGTCGATGTCGACCGGCAGCAGGGACGTTCATCTGATTCATATGCACCTGCAAGTCGATATCTCGCTGGACGTTGCCGATGGGTCGACGCAATCAGCTCCAGATCGGCAACGCCTGCGTGTCAGCCCATCTTCCGGCAGCAACGACGGCGACTTCGCTGTGCGCATCGATATCGCCCCGCTCTCAACCGGCGCCTCCACTGAACCCGCTGTCAGTGACTGCCTTGGTCGGTGTGACAGAATCGAGATCGTCATCGTCAATGCCTTGGGTCAGATATGCTCGCAGCGATCAATCGACGGATACGAGGGTCTGTCAGCATCGCTGACGATTCCCGGGAGCAGAAGCTGGCCCTCAGGCGTATACTTCTGTCGGGTGAATTGGGCCGGGCAAGTTGCCGCTACCAAACTGATGCGCCTCAAGTGACAATGCGATCACACAGCGAATCCCGAATCCGGATGTCGACGATCCCGCGACAGATCGCCCTGACGCTTATCGTCATACATCTCATTGCTGGATTGTCAGTTGCCGGAGAGCCCAAAATTCGGCTTCCCGAGGTGACCTTTGATTTCGGCTATACGCCGTCCGGATTGAAGGCCTACCACCGCTACTGGCTGGTCAACGACGGCGACGACACGCTCAAAATTCAGCGCGTCAAGCCGGGATGCGGTTGCACGACTGTCCCGCTTCCCAGCAATGTCATCAGCCCCGGAGATTCAGTTCCACTCGATCTGGAATTCGACACCCAGAAATTCAAGGGGAAGGTCCACAAGTCTGTTTCCATCTACAGCAATGAAATGGTCCGTGTCGACACCGCCACCACCAACGTGCGCAAGATTTACTTCACGGGGATGATTGAGGATTCCTATGGCCCCGTGAAGGTTACGCCGACAACCGCTTACCTGGATACGCTCGGAAAAACCGAACAAGTTATCACGATCGCCAATTCATCAGCCGATCCCCTCACGCTGAGTGTGACATCGCCCCCGCCCGATTACCTGCTTCTGCAGATCCCCAACGCCGAAGTTCCGGCCGCTGGCAAGGCGCAGCTTGTTCTAAAGCCGGGACCGCAGACCCCGATCGGTGCCTACAACGGGTCTTTGACCCTTCGCCTCGAGGGGAAAGAGACATTCTCGCTGACCATCCCGATTTATGGGATGGGGTACTTCCAATAGCATTCTGAGCCCGACGACAGCAGATTGTCATCGATGTCCCTGCTCCGACATTCGGAGGGCCGCACAGGGGAGGGCAGGTGCCTTACTCATATAAGTTTCTGGAAGATGTCGCTTTGGCAGACTCGGCCTTTGAGGTCGAGGCCGACAGTTGGGGCGAGTTGTTCTCCGGCGCGGCCGCGGCTTTAACGGCCGTTATGGTTGATGGCGGCGGTCTTGCCCCCAGCACTCAGCGTCACCTGGATCTCTCTGCCGGCTCAGTCGAGGACCTGCTCTACGACTGGCTCTCCGAGATCGTATATCTGAAAGACACAGAAAGTCTAATCGTCGCGTCGGCGCACGCCGACGTGGCCTCGGCTCCGCTTTGGGGAGTTCTCGGGACACTGGAGTGCGACCGGATCGACCCCAAACGGCACCAGATGGGCCAGGATGTCAAAGCGGTGACGTACCATTTGTTCTCAGTGGAGCAGATTGGCAACAAGTACAAGGCCCGCATCGTATTGGACATCTGAAATGTCGATCCGCGAATCGGCGGTCCAAGTCAAGCCCTACGTCTGGGAGATCCCCCCCGATGCCAAACCGGGTATGCGTGTCCCCGCGCGCATTCTCGCATCACCGGTGCTCTTTGAATCGATGGATGATGGTGTCTTTGAGCAGGTTACCAATGTCGCGACCCTGCCCGGCATTCGCCGCCACGCGCTTTGCATGCCGGATGGACATTGGGGATATGGCTTCCCGATCGGCGGTGTGGCGGCTTTTGATCTCAAAGAAGGTGTCATCTCACCCGGTGGAATTGGCTTTGACATCAATTGCGGGATGCGTCTGCTGCGCACAAATCTCACGCTCGACGAAGTCCGACCGAAGCTCACGTCGCTGATGGACACTCTCTACGCTCTGGTCCCCTGCGGAGTCGGCTCAAAAGGGGTTTTAAGGCTCTCTGACGCCGAGTACAAGGAGATGACGACGTTGGGTGCGGGTTGGTGCGTTCGCCGCGGTATGGGACGCCCTGACGATCTCACGCACATCGAAGAAAACGGCTGTATCCCCGGAGCCGACCCGGATGCGTGTTCGGAGAAGGCGATTACACGCGGGCTGTCCCAACTGGGCACTCTCGGGTCAGGGAATCACTATCTCGAAGTCCAGGTGGTCACCCCGGACAATGTCTTCGACCCGGCTGTTGCCCAACAGCTTGGCATTGATCGCCCCAATCAGATCTGCGTGATGGTCCACTGCGGTTCTCGCGGCTTCGGCCATCAGGTCGGGACCGATTATCTGCGGATCTTCGCCCCAGCGATGCGTCGCCACGGAATCACGACCGCCGACCGTGAACTTGCCTGCGCCCCATTCGACAGCGATGAAGGGAGAAGTTACTACAAGGCAATGATTTGCGCGGCAAACTCGGCCTTCGCCAATCGACAGATGATTACCCATAAGATTCGTGAGGGCTTCGCAAAGACCTTTGACAAGCCCGATTCCGCGCTCGGATTGGAACTTGTCTACGACGTTGCGCACAATATCGCCAAGATTGAACGTTATGACATTGATGGACAACCAGTTGAACTCCTAATACACCGTAAGGGTTCAACCCGCTCTTTCGAGCCGGGCCATCCCGAAGTCCCGGAGGTATATCGTTCTGTTGGGCAGCCCGTTATCGTCGGCGGATCGATGGAGACAGGGTCATATCTCCTCGTTGGTACACGCACGGCGATGCAGGAAACATTTGGATCGACACTGCATGGCTCCGGCCGCACCATGTCACGCACCAAAGCCAAGAAGCTTGTTCAGGGCGAAAAACTCCGTAAGAGCATGCTTGACAGAGGGATAGTCATCCGAGCCGCTTCGCTGAGCGGGCTGGCCGAAGAAGCCGGATTTGCCTATAAAGACATCTCCGAAGTGGTCGAAACAGTCCACGCCTTGGATATATCTCGCCGCGTTGTTCGCCTGTTGCCGATCGGCAACATCAAGGGCTAAATCCGCTCTTCAGAAGCGATGGATCACAAAGACTCAGCCCCTCCGGTCGACTGACCGGAGGGGCTGAGGTGTTTCGCGTGGTGCTGAAGCGTGGGACTACTTCATCAACGTCATCTTGCGGCTGGCGACAAATTCGCCGGCATTGACGCGATAAAGGTACACACCTGACGCAACGGAATTGCCGTTTTCATCAAGTCCATCCCAGGAGACTTGCTGCGGACCGACGCCGTTGCCCGCAAATGTGCGGACGGTCTGGCCGGCGACGTTGTACACCCGCAAGGTCCAGTCACCCTCGTTGACCAGGTCGAACGGAATCACCGTGCCCGCGTTGAACGGGTTCGGGTAGTTCTGGTGCAACGAGTATTCGGTGGGACGATTGATGGCCGCCGCCGAGGTCGACAGCAGTTGGCCTTCCGCATCCGAGACCTGGTTGTCCACCAGCTCGATGCGTCCGGTGCCCTCGAGGGGCACGCTAAACAGCGCCTGTGTGCCGGAGGCAACGCTGGTCGGGTTGTTCGCGTCGGGAGAAACCAACACGCGCAACTCGCCATTGCGTGCCGATGAACTGATGTTCATCCCCTGGGTCGCGGCGGTGAGCACGGGCTCGCCGATCGCGACTCCGGAATAGCGGAAGACGAACATCGCGCCGCCCAAGCCGTCCGGCGTGGTGGCGGATACGTTCATGGCACTGTTGTCCACAGAATAGGACACGCTGCCGGCACTGGCATACGGCGACATTCTCGGATTGCCGCCCGGCGGGAACGGCTGCGCATCACCGGTGATGATGCGAATCAGGTACACCAGGTCCGCGACCGTCAGGACGACACCGTCGTCGTTGACGTCGGAGGCCAATAGCTGCACCGCCCGCAGGTTGGCATCGGAGTGGAAGACGTCGATGCCATAGATGAAGTACCGTGAATACAGAACCGCATCACCGATCTCGTTGGCGATCGCATTCAGGTTCAGGTCGCCGCGGTCATCCGGCGGCTCCTGCACACAGACACGGCCGTTGCAGAGGTTGATGATGTCGCGCGGGAACGTCTTGCCCTGGTCGATGCACGAGATGTCCGAACCGATCGGCAGGAACGTCGTGTCGCCCGATCTGCTGGAGAGCGCGTTGTCGCCGCAATCCAGGGTGCAGAAGCCCACCAGCAGGCAGGACCCGATGAAGTTGCGATCGGAGGTGACCAGGAAGCTCAACGCGATGATCTCGCCGTCCAGAAGGAATTCGGCATCGTCGGGATGATTCGCCGGCCCGTTATCCAGATCGGCGATGGCGACCACGCGCAGGTAACCGGTCGGGCATCCGCCCGGGCAGTTCGACTGCGGGCTGTGACGCCACGTGAAGTACTCCCATGCGGCCAGGTTGCCGACCGCCTCGGCGCCTAAGAACGACAAACCGGTTTGATCGTAGCACAGCAGCAGGTCCAGACCGCCGAGCGCGTATCCGTCGGCAATCTTGACATACACAGTGACGATCTCACCGTTGAAGGCGTCGATGATCGAGTCGGTCACTTCGCCGGAGTCGCCCGCGCAGAGCGTGAACGCCAGCACGTCGATGGTGAAGCAGCATTGATCGCTGCCGCCGCAACCGTCGGCGACATCAAGGCACACTTCCCACAAGCCCTCGTCGTTGTTGTCCGACGATTCGGTCTGCCACGAGAATTCACCCGTGTTCGGATCGATGCTGGGGGCATTGTGCGGAACACGTCCCGGATCCTGGAGGTGCTCAATCGAGATCAGCGAGAACGTCAGGTCGTCGCCGTAAGCATCGCTGGCGTCCGCGTCCGTTTCGATCAGGTCGCCCAGGATCGCCAAGTCGATGTTGTCCGGACAATCGATGACCGGATCCGGATTGATGACTTCGATCGTAAAGTCGCAGTCATCAGTCTTGCCGGTCGCATCGGTGACTCGCACGGTGATCGTGTAGACCTGTCCCAAGTCCGCGCAGTCGGCGTCGAAGCTGTAAGTCGCGCCGTTGATGCTGCCCGCATTGGTCGGGGCCGGCACTTCACTGACGATCGACCAGGAGACCGGACCGCAATCGACGAACGATGTGGTCAACGCCTTGTCGAACGAGTCGTCCCAGTTGACCTGATGTGCGCCGGAGACATTGCACACCGGCGGATTCGAGGTGATCGTCACGTCGAACGAGCAGTCGATCGAATCGCAGTCGTCGGACCCACGGAAATTGATCGTGTGCAAGCCGACGTCGCTGCAATCGGTGCCGTCCAGATTGAACAACCCGTCGGACGATACCGACACGCTCGCGCCGCCGTTAAACGGCGGAACCACGCTCACCAGCGAGTAGGTGATCGCATCGCCGTCCGCATCATCGACATCCAACTGCTTGTCCACGATGCTGGCGGAATGATGGATCGACTCGTTGTTGTTCGTGCCGCAGGTCGGCTGGGTGTTGGTGACCTCAACGTCGAAGCTGCACTGTGCGGTCGCGCCGCACTGGTCTTCGACTTCCGCGGTGAGCGTGTGGGGGCCCTTGTCCGCGCAGACCGCGTCATACTCGAACAACCCGTCCGAGGACAACGTGGCGCCCGTCAGCCCGCCGTCATCAACCAACGTCCAGCTCAGCGACGCGATGTCGCACGCGTCCGGATCGGACGCGTCCAGCTGCTGGCTGAGCGAACCGTTCCACGGCGTGCTCTGGTCCGGGCACGAGGTCGTGTACGGATCCTCGTTGACCAGATCCCACTCGCCCTTGGACCAGCCCAAGGCAAGCGGCAGGGCGAAGCAATCGAGGGTGACCCATGCTCCGGCCGGTGGATAAAATGCTGTGTCTAGCTCGAGATGCCCTATGCAGTCGTCCGGTGTGGTAATCGTAACGGTCCAGAAGTCCGGGTAGTTGCCGTCCGGAACGCAACCAACGAAGTTGGCGACGCCCTGGTTGCCGGAAACCCCGGTCCCGATCGTCAATCCACCCGGCTGATCTACGCCGGGTACGATTGCATCAATCGTACCGCCACCGGTGAGAATCAGGGGCAATCCCCATGCACCCATGTCTGTTCCCGCCAGACTCAAGAAAATCGGGATATCGACCTGGGCACAGCGGGGCAATGTCTGCGATTGCAGACCGCCCTGATCCACTCCGCCTGCTGATTGGGCAAAGGCGAGACTGGTTGAAAGAAGCAAGGCCATGCTCACGCAGGCCAAGACTATAAGTTTATGCTTCATTCTCCATTGCTCCTTTACCTTCGTTTCCAAGAAATCAGCGTCAGATAATCCTGACACCGTCGCGCTCTCGCTGCAGTTTTCCATGATGCAGTGCATCAGGCGTAACCGCCTAAAGCGCTTTAGAATAGGAACACGAAAGGAAATCTATTGGTGACAGGAAACCCTATGGAACGCAGGGCACCCTCGCGGTCTTGATCTTTCGCGATTCAAAACCAAAGAGTGGTTGATCAATGAGGCTATGTCACTTACAAGCAGCGTGAACTGCTCAGCACGATGATGAAGGTAAAGAAAAATGTGAGATTGTCAACTGAATTCACGCAAGTTTCTCAGGGCGGCCTACCGATCCGGCCTACGACAAACCCTCCCGCGCCATCCAGGTATCGCTCAGAAACTTCGATAAATAGCGCATGCCGCTGTCCGGGAGTATGGTCACCACCCGCAACGGCTCAGACTGCGCCTCCAGCCACTTGCACATTCCGGCGACTGCGTAGCCGGATGACCCCCCGACGATCATGCCCTCCTCACGGACAATCCGTCTGGCCATGCTAAACCCCTCTTTATCAGTAACTTGCACAACCTCGTCGACAACACTGAAATCCATCGCCTTCGTCGGGGTATCAGTGCCGATACCTTCGACCTTATACCGCCCCGGCTCTCCTATGATGTTGTCATGGAATATGTTATGGAAAATCGACCCGACCGGATCCACCGCGATGACCTTTATCGACGGATGCATCGTCTTCAGAAATCGGCCAACTCCCGAAAGAGTGCCCCCTGTCCCGATCCCAGCCACCAAGACGTCAATCTCCCCATCCGTCTGCTCCCAGATCTCAGGCCCGGTTGTCTCCGCGTGGCAGTCGATATTCCACGGGTTGTGATATTGATCGATCAAGTATGCCCCCTTCGCTTTAGCGAGACGGCGGGCTGTCGAGTAGTACGAATCCGGGTGGGCGGCTGGCACATCCGTCGGGCACACAACCACTTCGGCGCCGACTGCACGAATCAGATCGATCTTCTCCGTGGACGTCTTGTCCGGGACCGTAAACAGCGAGCGATACCCCTTGACCGCGGCGACCATGGCGACGGCAACCGCCGTGTTGCCGGAGGAATTGTCGATCAACAGCTCGCCCGGCTTAATCAACCCCTCTCGCTCGGCGCGTTCAATGATGTACAGCGCCATGCGGTCCTTGATCGAGCCGGACGGGTTCAGGTACTCGAGTTTTGCCAATACTTCGTGCGGCAATTCCGTCGTGACATGACGTAACGGAACCAGAGGCGTGTGGCCGATGCAGGAGAGCAAGTCGTTTCGATGAGTACGATTCATCAGCCGTCTCCGCTAATAGATTATACGCCAACCGGTTCCGCCGGAACCCGTGGACCACGAAGCATGTATCCGCATGTCAATTAAAGCTTTAGATGATACGGAAGTAGTCCACGAGCGTGCAGCGGCGAGGCCGGGTAAAGGTCGATGCCCTAGTGATTCCTTCTCCGGTCGTGCCCGCGATCGACATGCTGGCGAATCCTTCACCGCCCAACCCCAGTCCGGCGAGATTCGGACCATTCTTGACGAAGATGTTACCGTTACAACGCTGCGCCATCGCCGATAGGTTTGCGACATTGGTCGAGTGCATGACGAAGGTGTGCTGATAGTCATGCTCCGCAACGACCGCGTGCTCTATCGCCTCCTCGAATGTCCGGCAACGGACGATGGGGATGACTGGCATCAACTGCTCGGCCATCACCAGTGGGTGATCCCAATTGACCTCAATGATCGCGAGTTTGGCATCAATGGGCGGTTTCAAGTCGATCTCGCGGCAGATCTGATCTAAGTCTCTGCCCACCATATCCTTATTCGGCCGTACATGTCGATGCCCGCGCCCAATTTTGTCCTCTTCAATGACCAATCGCGTCAGACGGTCGGCATCGTTGCCGGTCACTTCAAACGCGCCGTTCGCGATCATCTCACGCTTCAGTGCATTGGCGACCTTGTCGACGACAAAGACTTCCTTTTCATCGGTACACAAGATGTTGTTGTCGAAGCTCGCCCCACGGACAATGTCACGCCCTGCCTGCGCGATGTCCGCTGTCTCATCGACCACTACCGGGGGGTTGCCGGGTCCCGCGCAGATCGCGCGATTGCCCGAGGTCATCGCCAACTTGACAACCACGCTGCCGCCCGTCACGAGAATCAGATTGATTCCCCTGTGTTTCATCAGCTTGACAGCGGATTCCTGCGTTGGCTCGGCGACAATCGTGACGGCATTCTCCGGGCCCCCCGCATCGACAATCGCCTGGTTCAGTGCCACCGCGACCGCAGTACAGACATGCTTGGCCGCCGGATGCGGATTGAAGACACAGGTATTGCCTGAAGAAACGAGCGAGATCGCATTGTTGACCACGGTGGCAGGCGGATTTGTCGACGGCGTAATGACCCCGACCACCCCGAATGGCGCCGGCTCGACCAGAGTGATCCCATGATCACCGGTGAACGTCTGCGGTGAGAGGTCTTCAGGGCCCGGGGTCTTGCGCGCCGACAGCAGGATTTTGTCGAGCTTATCTCCGGGTCGTCCCATGCCGGTCTCTTCGACCGCCATTTTGCCCCACAACTCAGCATTCGCCTCGGAGACACGTCGCATCCGGTCTACCAGGGCAAACCGTTTGGCCAGCCCGAGATCCAGCAACTGTTTTTGGGCGATTCGCGCCGCATCGATCGCCTGATCACAATCCACAAATACCGCTCGACCGGGCAAAGAGGCGCCGCTCTCGCGTTGCCGAGGAGGGATAGGCGAGTGCGACAGACCGCGCCCGGCATGCTTCAGGTCGGCGATGACCTTTGCCGCCAGATCGGAAACTTCGCTATCCGTGAGAGACAAATCCTATCTCTTTGTATCACTGCGGCTTAACTTCGAAAAAGACGCTCTGGAAGGAAACAAGCGACTGCCATGCTTCCCGCTCGACCCTCCCGGGCGCAAAGCATGGCAGAATCATCACCACGCCTCGGGCATTCCCGAGGTGGGTCCAGTCGACTACGGTTTAAGTTCCGTCGGGCAGCTTCGTCGGGAAGATATCGTGGACGTTGGTGTGGGGACGCGGGATCACGTGTACCGTCACCAACTCACCGACTCTCTGCGCTGCGGCAGCTCCGGCATCGGTCGCGGCCTTGCAGGCCGCCACATCGCCGCGAACCAACGCAGTGACATATCCGCCGCCGATCTTCTCGTACCCGACCAGAGTGACTTTTGCTGCTTTGACCATGGCATCGGCGGCCTCAATGAGCGCCACCAAGCCCTTGGTTTCGATCATTCCCAGTGCTTCCATAAGTTGGTCCCCGGTCGCCAGTTATAGGGACGTCGACACGACCCCCCGTCCGACCGAAGTTGGAGCATGGTAGACCCCCCTTGTGACACTGTCAACGAAAAAAGAAGACCGAAGTCAAATTCGCACAACTCTGATTCTTTGCCCTTGGGGCGAGCGATGCCTTGCAGTGGCACGTCGTGCGCGAACGATAGGACCGGGCCGTCGTAGAGCTGTCGCCAATCCCGGACTCCGAGCCGAGTGCGGCTCTGTCATCTCGTGTTCAGCGCGACTCAGTGTTTGTCGGGGCCGGATTCCACTGCTATAATGCGCGTTCGGATCGGCGGTAAACAGCTATGCGCAAGATTCGGGTACTGATCATCGGGGGTGGCGGGCGTGAACATGCGCTGTGCTGGGCGGTCGCCCAGTCCCGGCAGGTCGAGCAAGTGTTCTGCGCTCCGGGGAACGCCGGCATCCGTGACGTGGCGCAGATCATCGACATCAGCGCGACCGATATTCCCTCGCTGATCTCATTGGCCGAACGCGAGACAATCGACCTGACCATCGTTGGCCCCGAAGCGCCATTGGCCGCAGGGATTGTCGATGACTTCCGACGTCACGGCCTGCGCATCTTCGGTCCCACTATGGCGGCGGCGCGCCTGGAGAGCTCAAAGGTATTCGCCAAGGAGTTCATGCGCCGCCATTTCATCCCGACAGCACCGTTCCAGGTCTTCGACAATCCCGATGAGGCGTTGAAGTTCATCGCAGCAGCCGAGCGATCGCTGGTGGTGAAGGCCGACGGCCTGGCGGCCGGCAAGGGTGTCTTCGTCTGCAGAGACTCAGGCGAAGCCCGCGCCGCCGTCGAAACGATCATGGTCAAACGTGCATTCGGCGATGCCGGTAATCGCATTGTCATCGAGCGCGTCCTCGATGGCGAAGAGATGAGTGTGATGGCAATAACCGATGGCGAGCGCCTGGAACTGCTCGTCCCCGCGCGTGACTATAAACGCCTCTACGACGGCGACCGCGGTCCCAACACGGGGGGCATGGGAAGCTATGCGCCATCACGTCCGCTCGATGATGAGCTGCTGGCCGAGGTGAAGGAGACGATTCTGGAGCCGACGCTGGCTGCATTGAAGGCCGAAGGTTTCCCGTATTCCGGCGTTCTCTATGCCGGGTTGATGGTCTCCGAGGCCGGTCCCCGCGTGCTCGAGTTCAACTGCCGCTTCGGCGATCCGGAAGCGCAGGCCGTGCTGCCCTTATTGAAAACCGATATCGTCGATGTGATCGGCGCGGCGATGGCGGGACGATTGGACGCCGAACCGCTGGCGTGGCGCGATGAGTATTGCGTCTGCGTTGTTCTGGCGGCACGCGGCTATCCGGGGGCGCCTGACAAGGGGGTGCCGATCGAGGGAAAGGTATCGACACAAAACGGCGGCAGTTCATTCTGCTTTCATGCCGGCACAGTGCGCGACGCCAACGGGATGCTCGTCACGGACGGCGGTCGCCTCCTGGGGATGGTTGCGCGCTCCGACACGCACGAAGCGGCCGTTGCCGCTGCTTATGCGGCATTGGAGGGTGTGCGGGTCAAAGGCGGGCACTTCCGCACGGACATCGGTGTCCGTTCCGGCACGTTCGCGGCACGCCGTCGTCCGGACGCGCGTCGGCGTCGGCGGTGAATGACTGGATCGACGGATGGCTACGACGCCCATGACCAAGGTGTTGATTCTACTGGGATCCGAATCGGATCGTCCGGTCATGGAGAAAACCGTGGCGACGCTGCAGGAGTTCGAGGTTCCCTGCCGTCTCGAAGTCGCCTCGGCGCACCGTCATCCGGAACGCGTGCGGCAGTTGGTTTCCGACGGGAATCGTGACGGGGTCGCCGTTTTCATCTGCGGCGCGGGCATGGCGGCGCATCTGGCGGGTATGGTTGCCGCGCACACGGTGCGTCCGGTGATCGGCGTGCCGTTGGAGGGCTCCGCCCTGCACGGATGGGACTCGTTGTTATCGACCGCGCAGATGCCGCGCGGCGTGCCGGTGGCCACTGTCGCCATCGGCAGCCACGGGGCGGTCAATGCGGCGCTGTTGGCTGTGCAAATTCTCGCGTTATCCGACGCGCGGCTTGCGGAGATGCTCCAGAAGCGCCGCGATCAGGGTTGATCTTCCGGAAAAACCGGGAAATTCGATCGGGACACCAGGCAGCATCAGGAATGTATAAGGTAGTAGTCGACGTCAATGGGCTGTGATGACAGTCCGTACTCCAGGAGGCCAGAGAATGCGCTACAGTCGTGCGCGTGCACACGGTTGGGTCGGTATCGGCATCATGACGGCGTTGGCCGTGGCGGTGTCCGTGGCCGGCGTTTCGGCCGACATCAGCGACGATGCCAAACGGAAATTCAACAGCGGCGTCGAACACGAGAGCGCCGGACACACCGATTCGGCCATCGCCGCCTACGAGGGCGCGGTCACGCTGGCGCCGGAATACCTTGATGCGCACATCAATGTCGGCGCGCTCTACTATGAGAAGGGCGAGCTGCCCAAGGCGGCCGAACACCTTCAGAAGGCGATTGCCATCGACTCGACCAGTGCCAGCGCCTACAAGAATCTGGCCCTGGTGCGCCAGAAGGCCAGCGACCACACAGCGGCCATCGCCACCTTCAGCCAATACCTATCACGCGAAGCCGGTGATGCCAAGGGCTGGGCTTCGCTGGGGCAGAGCCAGTTGGAGTTGCGCGACAGCAGCGCCGCGCTGGCGTCGTATGAAAAGTCGCTGACGCTCGATCCCTCGGACTATCGCACCGCATTTAACATTGGAAACATTCATCAAAACCGTGGTGAGTTTCACAAGGCCATCGCCGCCTATGACAAGGCCATCGCGAAGAATTCGAAATATGTGCCCGCCTATTTCAACCGGGCGGTGTCCTCGCAGCAGTTGGACATGGCCGGATGCGTCAAGCACTACGAATCGTTCATCGCCGTGGCCGGATCGTCCAAAGAGTGGACGTCGAAAGTCACCCAGGCGAAGGACATCGTCAAGCAGATCAAAGATTGGCTCGATGCACAAGGCGAGTAGCGCGCGCCACTGACCGACGTTTCGATGCCCCGTGTCCGGCATGGACACGGGGCATCATTGTGATGTCATCCCGCTGACAAATTCGTGTTGCACCAAATCCCGGCCGATGACAGAATAGAGCCATCGCACAGAATCGGAATCGGAGTGGACACGATCGAAATGCCCGGCGATCCAAACCGAAGCTGCCTGCGGCGGGGGCTGTTCAGCAACATCCTGCTGGTGGCCATCAAGCTGACGGCGGGCATCGTCGGGTCGTCCCAGGCGCTACTCGCCGATGGCATCAACTCGCTTTTGGACGTCGTCGCCGGCGGCGCCTCGCTGTTCGGGTATCGCGTGTCGCTGCGCCCGCCCGATCGCAATCACCACTTTGGGCATCATCGCGCCGAGTCGATTGCGGCATTGGTGGTGGGGATGGCGATTCTGGCGACCGGCGGGATCATCATCCGCGACGCGGTCGCGACTTTGATCCGAGGGACCGACCATGTCCCGACGCTGTGGACCGTACCGGTGGCAGCGGCCGTCGCCTTGCTCAAGGTGGGGCTGGCGGCGCAGGCGCGACGTGTGGCAAAGTCGACCGGGAGCCCCTCGGTGAGCGCTCTGGCCGCCGACCACGGCGCCGACGTCTGGGCGAGCACCGGGGCCCTGATCGGTGTTTCCGCCGCGCGCCTGGGGTGGCCGTTTATGGACCCGCTGGCGGCGTTCTGGGTGGCGGGGGTCATCCTGATGCATGCGCTGCGCGTGCTGCGTCAGAACATGTTTGCCCTCTCCGGCGCCGCACCGCCTGAGCCGTTGACTCAATCGATCATCGATTCACTGCATTCCGTCCCCGGCGTCCTCGGTTTGCACCGGCTGAAGGTGCAGACCAGCGGCATTCGGCTGCTGGTGGACACCGAGATCCTCGTCAGCGGCGAGTTATCGGTCGATCAGGCGCATGCGATTGCCACGCAGGCAAAGGATGCGGTCAAAGGGAATCACCCCAGCGTGCTGCATGTCAGCATTCATGTGGAGCCATACTCGGCGCGGCGTGCCGCCGAGGGCGCCGACCCGTTGCGTCCGCAGGACGCCGTCACATCGAACGTGAGCGCCGCACCGTGACGCGGCACCTGATCTTCGGACAACGGCGCCACGGATATTTTTATCCGTTCGATTTGGTGCGACCGACGTTTCTGTTGCGAGATGGCGCCTGGAGCATCGCCGACCGATGGATCATGGCGCTGTCACCGGTGTCGGTTGCGGCGGTCGTCCCGGAACCGTTGGCCGCGGTCACGGCCGCAGAGACCGGCTGGGGCGCGCCGCCGTCGCATGTGGACGACCGCGACGATGTCTGGCTCATCGTCGGCGCGACCAACCCGTCCGACTCCGGTGTCAACATCGCAGATTCTCATAATACGCAGTTTCATTTCTCCGACTCCTGCGGCGATGTCTTCCGAATACCCGGCGCCGAATGGAATAAACGCAGCGCTGACCTGATCGACTGGATCAGGGCCACCAACGGCGATGGTTGTGCGGTTCCCGCGACGGATTCCGCCGGGGCCGATTCCTTCATCACCGCCAAGGGGATTTGGCGTCTGATCGAACGGCTTGATGCCCGTTTGCGCGCCGACTGCGAGTTGTGGCGTCACGCTCACGGGGCCACATCACAACCTGAGACACACGCGACAACCGCCGTCATCAACCGTTCCGATCTTTGGGTCGGACGCGGTGTGCGCATCGGGCCGCAGACAGTGATCGAGGCCACATCCGGCCCGATCATTCTCGACGATGGCGTCACGGTCGAACCGTTCACGCATCTCGCCGGCCCGGCGTATATCGGCAAACACACGTCGCTGTTGGGCGGCAAGTTTTCCGGCGGTACCGCGATCGGCCCCGGCTGCAAGATCGCCGGCGAGTGGGAGCAGTCGATCGCGCAGGGGTTCTCCAACAAGGCCCATGCGGGATTCTTCGGCCACGGCATCCTCGGCGAGTGGGTCAACCTCGGCGCCATGACAACCAACAGCGATCTGAAGAACAACTACGGCAGCGTGCGCGTTGCCCAACGCGGAGAGATGGTGGACACGGGGCAGATGAAGATCGGCTCCTTTATCGGCGATCACACCAAAACCGGCATCGGCACACTGATCCCGACCGGCGCGACGATCGGTATCGGCTCCAATATCTTCAACGGCGGCCTGTGCCCCAGGGATGTGCCGTCGTTCGTCTGGTGCGGCCCCGAGGGAAATCTCGAGCACCGGCTCGACAAGATGCTCGCCACCGCGAACGCCGCGGTCGCCCGGCGTGCCCAGGTTCTCAGAGCAATCGGACGCAGCGAGGAGCTGACGCCGGCGTCCATCGAACTCCTGCGTCGCATATTTGCCGAGACGGCCCCGGCGCGCCGCGGATTCGTATCGCCGCCCCGGAGTTGACAACGGCCCCCGGGCCGAATGTCCAAGCCGGTTGACACGATCAGGTTTTCGGTTCATCAATACAGTCTGAGCGGGCGGCATCCGGCCCGCTGGCTCTCAGTCACGGATCCGCTATGGCGATTGCCGACTACATCTACCTGACGCCCGACGGCAAACGGAAGCTACAGGATGAACTGAAGCATCTGAAAACCGTCGAGCGCCCCCGTATCATCGGCGAGATTTCGCGTGCGCGCGATCTGGGCGATTTGTCTGAGAACGCCGAATACCACGCCGCCAAGGAACGGCAGGTCTTCATCGAACGGAAGATTTCCGACCTGGAAGACAAGCTGATGCGCGTGCGGCTGATCGACGGAAGCGCCGTCGATGGCGACCGGGCGCGACTGTTGTCCTTCGTCACGGTCCGCGATCCCAATTCCGGCGAGAAAATCCGCTACCAACTGGTCTCCGAAGAGGAGGCCGATTTCGAGGAGGATCGCATCGCGATCCAATCCCCGGTCGGCAAGGGACTGCTCGGCAAAGCCGTGGGGGAGACAGTCAGAATCAAGGTCCCCGCCGGGGAGATCACCTACGAGATCCTCGCGATCGATCGGCCCTGACCCCGACGCCGGGTGTGACTCACACGGCGCTATTCGCCTGTAGCGAATGAAAAACCCCCTGACGCTCTCACATCAGGGGGCTTGCTGTTGCTGCGAATTCAGAGTTCTACTTCAGCAGCGTCATCTTGCGCGTGGCGGTGAAGCTGCCGGCGCTGACACGGTAGAAGTAGATGCCCGATGCCAGCGGGTCGTGGCGGTTATCCGTTCCATCCCAGTTGACCTGGATGTTTCTGGCGTCATCGGAACCGCTGAACGTCCGCACCGCCTGCCCGGCGACGTTGTAGATCCTCAGGTTCCACGCACTGGGCTCGGCCAGGTCGAATGTGATGACCGTGCCGGCGTTGAACGGATTTGGATAATTCTGATTGAGCGCGAAGTGTTCCGGACGCTGCACCGCCGCAGTCGAGACGGACATCAGACCGCCCTGGGCATCGGAGAGCTGCGACCCGACCAGTTCGACGGTTCCCTGTCCATCGACGGGTATACGGAACAGTTCGCGCGGACCCGACGCCATCGAGCCGGGCGATTCCGGATCGGGTGCGATGAGAACGCGCATCTCCCCGTTGTTGGCGCTCGCCCGCACGGACATTCCCGGATAATGGCCCGTCAATTCCGGCTCGCCCAGCGTGACGCCCGAGTAGCGGAACACGAACGCCGCCGCGCCCAGGTCGACCGGTGTTGCCGTGGAGACACTCAGCACGCCGTCGCTGACAGCATAGCGGACCGTGGCGTCATTCACATACGGTGACATCTTCGGGTGTCCGCCCGGCGGGAACGGCTGCTCATCGCCGGTGATGATGCGGATCAGGTAGACTAAGTCCGCAACCGTCAGGACGATACCGTCGTCGTTGATGTCCGATGCCAGCGTTTGCACCGCACGCAACTCCGGATCGGAATGGAACACGCTGACCCCATAGATGAAGTAGCGCGAATACAAAACGGCATCGCCGACTTCGTTGGCAATCGCATTCAGGTTCAGATCGCCACGGTCATCGATCGGCTCTCTGACGCAGACAAAGCCGTCGGAGACGCACAATCCGGGGATCGGATCGCCCTTCGGATTGCTCTGGCACGTGTCGAACAAGATTGACGTTTCAAGGAAGGTCGTGTCGCCCGAGCGGCTCGCCACTGTGTTGTCGCCGCAATCGATCCAGCAGAACCGAATCGGCAGGCACTGATTGATGAAATTGCGGTCTTCGGTAACCTGGAACACGAGTTCTGCAATCGTGCCCATCGGCTGGAAGGCCGGTTCGGAGGGATGCTGCGGGCCGTTGTCCAGATCGGCGATCGCAATGATGCGAATCAGGCCGGTGGGACAACCCAAACCGCAATTGGAACGGCTCCCGAGCCGATAGGTGAAGTACTCCCATTCGTCCAGTTCCGACCCAGCGCTGACAGCGATCGCCGCCAAGCCCGTCTGGTCGTAGCAGAACAGCAGGTCGAAGCCGCCGATCGGCACGTCCAGTTCGTGAATGATGATCGGTACGGTCACCTGCGTGCCGTTGAGGGCCTGAATCACCCCGCCGGATTTGCCCTGTCCCGCTTCGGGGCCGACGCTGATGCGTATGTTGCACTCAGTCTCGCCGCACGAGTAGTAGATCGTGCGCTCACACTCCGATGTGTTGCCGCACTCATCGGTGGCCGTGTAGGTGTCGACGATGAGGATCGGGTCGCCGAGTTGCCCGCTGCCGCTGCTGTCGGTGCGCAAGCAGACGACGTCGACCGGGCCCCCGCAATTGTCGGACACGTCGGCATCGGACTCATCGCATACGGGAATCGTGTCGCCGCAGCCCAGGAACAGATTGGCCGGGCAGACGATGACCGGCGGAACATTATCGTCGATGGTGAATATCTGCTGGCAATAGTCAACGTTTCCGCAGTCATCGGTCGCGCTGTACGTGCGCGTGACCGAGCCGCCGCACGGTCCGCCGGGCAACGGCGAGTCGCCGACCCACGTGATCGTCACCGTGTCGTCGCAGTTGTCGCTCGCGATCACCAATCCCGTGTTCGCGGCGGGAATGTCGTCGACGCACCCGACGGTCGCATTGGCCGGGCACTGCGTAATCACCGGCGCTGTGGTGTCATCGACGGTGAACACTTGCAGGCACGTATCCGCGTTGCCGCAGAGATCGGCGGCGATGTAGCGCCGTGTGACCGTGCCGCCGCAGGGACCGCCTGTCAACGGGCCGTCGCCGTCATGCGTAATGGTCACGCTGTCGCAGTTGTCGGTGGCGCTGACCAGACTGGTATTGGCCACGGGTATCGCGTCGGCGCATTCGACCGTGGCCGGATCCGGGCAATCGGTAATCACCGGCGGGGTGTCGTCCAGCACCGTAATGGTCTGCCACTGGTTGGCCAGGTTTCCGCACGAGTCGACGATGCGGTAGTAACGCGAGATCGTCGCGCCGCACGCCGAGCTGTCTGTGTAGGTGTCGCTGTCGTGGAAGGCATACGACGGCCCGCAGTTGTCCGTCGAGGTGATCAGCGAGGGATTCGGCAAGGGCACGTCGTCGAAGCACTGCACCGTCGTGTCGTTCGGGAACGATGTCACGACCGGCGGGATATTGTCGCGGACGATGATGTATTGCTCGCACTGCGCGGCGTTGCCGCACTCGTCGGTCGCTTCATAAGTCCGCAGGACCGTAAATCTGTGCTGACAGCCGTAGTTGATGATCTGATCGCTGACAAAGTCGATGTCGACCGGGCCGCCGCAGTTGTCGGTTGCAGCCACCAATCCCGGATCCGGGATCGGGATGTCGCCCGCGCAATCCACCGTATCGTCATCCGGACAGTCGGAAATGACCGGCGGCGTGTCGTCGATCACGGTGAAAACCACCAGGCAGGTGTCCTCGTTGCCGCAATCGTCGCCTGCAATGTAGCGGTCGGTGATGACCAGCGGGCTGGCCGCGCATCCGGCGCCGCCATTGTCGGAACGCTCGCAGCGTTTCTCGACGTCGTTATCGCAATTGTCGGTCGCCGATGCCGCCGACGTGTCACAGTCAGGTACATCGTCGGCGCACTGGAAGTTGAGAGTCGGATACACAGGGCAGGTAATGTCCGGCGGCGTATCGTCGATGACCGTGAAAACCACCAGGCAGGTGTCTTCGTTGCCGCAATCGTCGGTCGCGATGTAGCGGTCGGTGATGACCAGCGGGCTGGCCGCGCATCCGGCGCCGCCATTGTCGGAGCGCTCGCAGCGTTTCTCGACGTCGTTATCGCAATTGTCGGTCGCCGATGCCGCCGACGTGTCACAGTCAGGTACATCGTCGGCGCACTGGAAGTTGAGGGTCGGATACACAGGGCAGGTAATGTCCGGCGGCGTGTCGTCGATGACCGTGAAGACGACCTCACAGGTATCCTCATTGCTGCAATCGTCGGTTGCAATGTAACGGTCGGTGATGAGCAGCGGGCTGGCCGCACATCCGTCACCGCCGTTATCGGAACGCTCGCAGCGGATCGCGACAGCAGTATCGCAGTTGTCGGTCGCCGATGCCGAGGCGGTATCGCAGTCGGGGACTTCTGAGGCGCACTGGAACAGGACCGTCGGATAGGCCGGACAAGTGACCACCGGCGGCGTCGTGTCGTTGACGGTGATGACCTGTTGACAGTCGGTCGAGTTGCCGCAATCATCCGTTGCGCGGTAGGTGCGCGTGATCGTGCCGCCGCACGGGCCGCCCGTCAACGGCGAATCCCCGACATGACTGATTGTCACGGTGCCGCAATTGTCGGTCGCACTCACCAGTCCGATGTCTGGAGCCGGGATATTGCTCTCGCATTCGACCGTCAAACCGGCAGGGCACTGAACCGGTGTCGGCGGCGTGGTATCATCAACCGTAATAATCTGTACGCAGTCGGCGGTGTTGCCGCAATCATCCTCGGCCCGATATGTGCGAGTAATTGTCCCGCCGCACGCTCCGCCCGTCAACGGCGAGTCCCCGATGTGGCTGATCGTCACATTGCCGCAGTTGTCGGTCGCGGAGACCAGGCCGGTGTCGGCCGCCGGCACATCGGCGTCACATTGGACCGTGATCGCCGGCGGGCACAGCGTGATGACCGGATCGGTGTCGTCAATGACCGTAATCGTCCGCGAACAGGTATCCGCATCACCGCATGAATCGGACGCTATATATGTATAGGTCAGGATCAACGGATCCCCGGGGCAACCCAGGCCGCCATTGTCGGTGCTGCTGCACGTGACGACGACCGGCGGTGTACCGCCCGTGACTGTCGCATCGTTGGGATCGCACGCCGGGATATCGGCGATACACTGGACTGTTTCATTGCCGGGGCAAGTAATCGACGGTGGCATGCCGATCATGAATGTGACTTCAAATGATGCCGTGCACGTGTCGCAGACGCCCGCGCACTCAATCGTAACGTTGACTGTTTCATCACCAGCCGGTGTATAGCACCAGTTCGTGCCGACCAGCGTGCCGGGCCCGCCGCCGACGATGGTGCAAGTCGCGCCGGTCGCAAACGCCGGGAGGCACACTTGCGTCGGAGCGCATTGGAAAATCGTTGTGTCGTTCGGCACCTCGCAGATCGGCGGCGCCGGATTCGGGAACTGAATATCGACGAACAGCGTGCAGCACTCGCCGCACGGGTCGCAGCAGGTGATGGTGTCGACGACGTGCTCACCCGGAGTGGGGGAATACTGCCACGTTCCGGCGCCCAGCGTGGCGTTGGGATTTGTGTTGCCGCACGTCAGCGTATCGCCGTCCGGATCCGTCGAACTGAACAGAATCGTGTGCACCGGCGGCGTGCACTGCGGCGGTGGCGGAGGTCCGCCGCCCTCAAGCTCGCAGGTAGGCCCCTCGTTGATTTCAAAGGTAATCGAGAAATTTCCGAAGCACGAATCACCGCAGGCGTCGACGCACTTGATCGTCACATCGACTGTCTCATCACCGGTCGGAGTGTAGCACCAGTTGCCGCCCGCCAGTGCGCCGGGTCCGCTGACGATGCTGCAGCCGACAAGGTTGCCATCAGCATCGGTCGCCGAGACCGGCAGGCAGACTTCGGTCGGATCACACTGCTCGAATGTCTGGTTCGACGGCAGATTGCAGGCCGGCGGCTCATTGAACTCAAACGTGACCTTGAATGAATCGACGCAGGTCGCGCTGCAGGAATCGACACATTCGACGATGACCGTGACCGTGCCCTCAGAAACAGGCGTGTAGCACCAATTAGCGCCCGACAGCGCGCCGGGGCCGCTGAGGATGGCGCAACTGTCGAGATTGCCGTCGACATCGGTCGCCCCCACGGGAAGACAGACTTGCGCCGGGTCGCACTGAAAGATCGTCGTATCGCCGGGCAGGACACACACAGGCGCCGTATTCGTGTCGCATGGGTCGGTGCAATCGCCGCTTATGACATTCGACACGCCGACCATCATATCATCATGATCGCCGTTCCCGCCGGTGTGATCGTCGTCGATGAAGATCAGATAGTCGAAATCACCGGAGAACGCGTTGGCGTCCCCGTCACCGTCATACCACACATAGTTCTGGAATCCGGACCCGCTGACATCATAGACGATGAACCACTGGTAACTCTGATTGGCCGGGGGCTCGGAGAGGGCCATCTCTCGGAACAGCCAGGCGTCATTGGGCGGATCGTACACGCCGTTGGTGACACCGACGCCGAGGTTGATATCGTTGAGCAGGTTCAGCCCGAAGACCCCGCTGATTGGGACCGATGCGGTCGCGCCGGTGGCGGCCGTCGGGCTGAAGATCACGTTCATCCCCTGAACGCCCGAAGCAGCCCACGACAGCCAGTTGTTGTCGTCCCACGGGGTGTTCTCACCGAGAATTTTGAAATCGATGTCCGGCCCCGTCGGCGTGAAGCAGGGATCGGAGACCGAGTCTCCGATCAGGCAATCCTCGTCGGTCGTGAGCACCAGCTCAAACGACGACGGCGTGTTGCCGTTGCAGAGATCACACGCGCTGGAATCGACCACGATCGGTTCGCAATCGTTGGATGACGAGAGCTCCACGCAACGCTTTGAGGACGACGAATGCGTGGGATTGCAGGCGCTGTTGCCCGGATTGGGGCAGGGGTTCGGTTTGTCCTCACCACGGAACTTGGCGCGGATCGTGTAATTCCCCGGCGTCGTCGGAAACGTGAGGACGGCGCACGCATCGCCGCTGGAGTTGGTCAGGGCGCTGTCGTTGGCGGTTTGCCCGACGTTGGCGCCGCAATTGCCGGGATTGATGAAGAACAAGATCTCGCGTCCCGCCAATGGCGCCGTCGAGGAGCCGCCGCAGTTCTGTACCAGCTCGGCGCAGACGGTCAGCGTGTCACCGGGACAAATCGAATCGGGGATCGCCGACGTTATCGTCAGGATCGTATTGTGATCCCAGAAGGTTGTTTCGGCATGCAGTCCCGAGGTGAGGCCGTCGGCTGTCAGCAGCAACTCTTCGCCGACATTGTCGTCATAATCGACGATCCAATACGCCTCAAAGCCGCCCCCGGCATCCGCCGTCACGTTCCAAGGGTCGTGGCCGGCGCCGCCCAGCGGGTCGCCGTCGAGGTGCACGACCTGCAGCGTGACTGTCTCGCCTGCCCAAAACCCCGTGCCCGTGATGATGACCGAATCACCGGGCGCGTAATCGTTCTGGTCGGTCGCGACACTTGCGCCCCAGGCGGAAGTGGCTGTCAGCGTGAGAACCGCACACATCGCGATGACCAATCCGGTTGTCTTCAGCAGGCGTGTGGCAGAACTCATTGCATTCCCCTGATGAGTGATCGGTGAGAGTGGCGCTCGGATATCGACGACGGCCGCAAGCGCATGGCACCTGCGGACCGTTGTGCAGTGCCGCAGGCCGTCGAAGTCAATGGAGTTGGGTATGGGTCGAAATGCGAAATAAGACTCAGATAAAATCCCGCCTCAGAAGCCGCCGCTCTTACAAGACCCCCCGAATTGCGTAAGAGCCGACATCGGTGTGTCGGAGACACCACAGGAGCTGGTGCGGGGATGAATGCCATGTAATGAAACTTTCGCTGACTCTCTCTAAGGCCTCGTCTTGTTATGCTCTAAGAAACCAACTCGGTTTCTCAATTTGATTTGTCTTCCGCGATTCTACCCGATGCAACACCGCCTTGTCGCGGCGTCATCCCGACGCGAATCACCCCGTCCATGGGATGGACTACAGGCATCAGCCTGCGTGTGTAAACTCGGCTTTAGGTTCTACTGCGAGTAAAGACAAACCACTCAACGATTGGGTCCGGTACCGGCCCAACCACTAGGCAATTAACCGGGGGGCGGTTAATTGTCAAGGACTTATGCCACTGATCGCGCGAGAAAATCCCCCAAACCTGGCATTCTTGAGGAAGAGTGCGGGGCGGGCGGGGAGGGCAATGCCCGCCGCCGTCGAGGGACCCTGAATCCGAATCCAAAAAGTACAGGCAAGCCGCCAAAACACAACGACTTGCCCATGCTGTCTCAGGGTGTGTTTGATTACTTCAGCAGCAGCATCTTGCGGCTGGCGACAAAACCGGATGCTTCGAGTCGGGCAAAATAAATCCCCGTCCCGACCGGATGCCCATCGGCCCGATCGCCGAGCCAGTTGACCGAAACCCATCCCAACCCGGCCGCACCCTCAAATCGCCGGACCGGCTGGCCTAATACATTATATATGGTCAGACGCCAATCTGATGTCTGCGGCAAATGGAAACGGATCGTCGTTCCGGCATTGAACGGATTGGGGTAGTTCTGCTGTAATTGATAGCTCCCCGGCCGTGACCCAGCGCCGGCGACCGTCACCTCGGCGGTGACGATGGCTCCATCGGGGTCTCCCGCCTGCGCTTCGAACGCTTCGAGGTCGGCGTTCGCAGGCAGCGCCACGCCAAACAGCAGGTGCCGTCCGGCCGGCATCGAACCGCCCGAAGTGTCGCGCACGATCAGAGCCCGCAGGACACTGCCATCAACATTGGCCGACCGGGACAAGCCGGAAGGCAACTCGGCCCACTCGATGCCGCCGAAGCTTGCCTCCGCCGACAGAGAAACGAACACGCCGCCTAAGTCGACGGTGTTCTGTACATAGACATCGAGCCGATCGTGCCCGCGCTCGACGATGATCTCCGCGTGACCGTCGGAGTTGACAACCTTCGGCTGCACATCAGGGCAATTGACCGGGCTGGCGTCGCCGGCGATGATCCGGATCAGCAGGATCAAATCGGCCAGCGTCAGCACGATGCCGTCGCAGTTGACGTCGGATGCCAGGATCTGGTTCTGCATGTACAGCGGATTCCAGACACCGTTGCCGTAGATGAACCAGTTCGAGAACAGGACCGCGTCGCCGATGTCATAGACGATCCCGTTGAGATTGAGATCGCCGCGGTCGTCCTCGGGCGGGATGATGCAGATCGCGCCGTCGCAGAAGAGGATTTTGCGGATTGCCGTGAACTTGTCGCCGTCGAAACACGAATCGGCGACGCCCGTAAACGACAGATACGTCGTGTCGCCGTCGCGGTTGGAGATGGCGTTGTCCGAACAGACCATCCAGCAAAACCGGATCGGCACGCACTGCCCGATGAAGTTGCGATCGGGCGTCGTGTAAAACGAGATGAGCGCCAATGGTCCTTTGGGTTTGTAGGCGTCCTCCGACGGGTGCGCCGCGCCGTTGTTCATGTCCGCGATGCCGAGGATGCGGATCGACCCGCTCGGGCAGATAAAGCAGCCGGTCTGCGCGCCGGTACGGAAGGTGAAATACTCCCACTCGGCGATCGCGCTGTCCGCCGTGATCCCGGCAAACCCGAGCGCCGTCTGATCGTAGCACAGCAGGAAGTCGAAGCCGCCCATCTCGAGTGTCTCGATGACGCGCAGTTTGACGGAGACCAGTTCGGCGTTGAGCGCCTGGATCGTATCGATGCAAACGATGAAGGCCGTATCGATCGACACGCAGATGAGCGCGGTGTCGCGATCATGCAGCCCGCAGGAATCGGCGACGTCGAAGATGAAACGATAACATCCGGTCGTGTCGGCGGTGAAACAGTGCTGCGCGCCCGCCGCATTCCGTCCCAGGATGGCCGAAAACGCGCCCGCGCCTTCCACTTTGGTGACCTCGAAAAGCTGGTCGGTGTCGGGATCGGTCGCGTCGACCGAAAAGCAAATTTGTGTCGGCGCTTCAAAGACCAGATCGTCGGGAACGCCCGTGATGCCCACGCTGGGCGCCTGATTCAATTGCACCACGACGTAGGTCGTGTCCACGTCGCTGGCGTTGCAGGAGTCCAGCGCCGTCATCTCAAAGCAGTAGACTCCCATCGTATCGGCATCGAAACACAAGATTCCCGTCCCCTGATCGATGCTACCGATGCCCTGCGTGATGTCGACGGATTTGAGATTGCCGTTCTCGTCGGTCGCCGCGATGCCGCCGATACAGATCGAGTCGGCTTCGCAGAGCAGGGCGGCCACCGTGTCGGGCACCGACAACTGCGGCGGCGCATTGATCGTTACGTCCACACAAATGGTGTCGGCGTCGGTCAGCCCACAGGAATCGGTGACCTTGACGCCGATGCAGAATTGGTCGGACCCGATCGGCGTGAAGCAGACACTATTGGCGACCGTATCGAGCACCGCGCCCGCCGGAGCAAATTGCAGCATCTCCGTCAGCTTGGCGGGACCGTCGGGATCGGAGACCGTGTAATTGACGCAAATCTGTGTCGGCGAACACTGGAAACGCGTGATGTCCGCTCCGAAAGCCAGCGTGGGCGGGCGGTTTAGTTGCACCGTGATGTAAATGGTGTCAGCGGCCGCACCGCCGCATGAGTCGCTGACCGTCATCAGAATCTTGTAGACACCCGCGGTATCGGGGGTAAAGCACACCTTGTTCAGTGCGGTATCGAGCTGCGCGCCGGGCGGCAGAATGGGTGCCTGCTCTGTGAGCTTCGCCGGACCGTCGGGATCGCTGACCGTGTAGTCGATACAGATCGGCGTCGGCGCGCATTGGAACGTCGTGAAGTCGGCGCCGAGATCGATTTCCGGGTTGCTGTTGAAAGTGACTGTCACCGCGACCGTGTCGGTATCCATCGCGCCGCACGAGTCGGTGACTTTCGCGATGATGATCGAGGTTCCGGCCGCGCCCGGCGTGAAACAGATGCGATTGTTCAGCGAGTCGACCTCGCCCGGTCCGGAGACGAGCACCACGCTCAGCCCCGAACCGCTATCCGGATCGCTAATGCCGTAAGGGATGCAGATGAGTTGCGGCCCGCAGACGAAAATATCCTGATCCGCTCCCAGATCGATTGTCGGCGGCCCGTTCAGGTTGACCGTCACGCAGACAGTGTCCTCGCCGGTGTCGCCGCAGGAATCGGTGGCGGCCACCGCAATACAGTATTCGCCCGCCGTCGGTGGCGTAAAGCACACACGGTCAAGCGCCGTGTCGATGGTTGCGCCCTGCGGCGCCAACGTGAGCAGCTCAGCGACAATTGCCGATCCGTCTAGGTCGCTCACCGTGTACTCGATGCAAATCTCGCCGGGGGCACACTGCGCGACGGCGCGGTCCTCGCCGAGCGACACGACCGGCGGATCGTTGTAGCGAACGGTGATATAGATGGTGTCATAGTCGCGGATGCCGCAGGTGTCTTCGACAAAGCCGCAGAGGCAGTAGACCCCGGCGGTGTCGCTGGGGAAGCAAATCCGGCCGTTGGGCAAATCGAAGTAGGCGTCATCGGGGCCGTTGCACAGCATCGGGTCGAGGTTGTCGCCGTCGGGATCGGTGATCGTGTAGTCGGCGCATACGGTCTGCGGCGCGCAGAGCGTCAGTTCGAAATCCGGCCCCAAGTCGAGCGTCGGCAACGTGTTGACATGCACCGTCACCGCGATCGTATCGCGGTCGGTCTCCCCGCAGGGATCGAGGACTTCGACGATGATGGTGTGCACGCCATCGCCGGACGGTGTGAAACACACCTGATTGGCGGCCGTATCGATCGCGCCGGGACCGCTGATGTACGCTTCCACAAGACCCGACAACCCATTGGGATCGGAGACCGAATACGGCAAACATATCATGGCCGCCGTGCACTGATTGATCGTCGTGTCGTTTCCCAGCGTGATCGACGGCGGCTCGTTGGCTTCGGCCAGCACCGTGACCGTGTCGGTGTCCATCGCTCCGCAGGAATCGGTCACCTTGACGATGATCTGGTATGTGCCCGACGTGTCCGGGGTAAAGCAGACCGTGTTGGCGGCAGTATCGATCGTTCCGAACGCGCTGAGCAATTCCTCGATGACCGGCTGGGGACTGTCCGGATCGCTGACGGTATACGAGACGCAAATCTCGCCGGGCTCGCACTGAAAGACCGGCGCGCCGTTGTTGAGGTCCACCGACGGCGGCGAATTCAGACTGACCGTCGTATAAATCGTGTCACGGTCAAACAGCCCGCAGGGATCGACTACGCGCACGACCGATGTGACGATGCCTTCGGCGCTGCCGGGAACGACCAGCTCCCAGGTGCTCTGATCGACCCGACCCTCGCCGTTGGACACATGGATGAAGAGTCCGGCGGAGCCGTCGGGATCAGTGACCGTCAGCGGAATGCGAATGGAGTCGGGTTCGCACAAAAAGACGCTGGAATCGGGTCCGGAGACCGTCGGCGGAGAATTGACCGATATCGTGAAACTCACTTCACAACTGTCGATGGCGCCGCAGTTGTCGGTCGTACGGATGTCATAGGTAAAGTCGCCGCCCCCGGCCGCGACCGGGATGCACACGGAGTCCTCGATGCCGCTGGCGGCCAGACGCGACTCGGACACGCCGGGACCGTTGATGTCGACTAAGAGCGAATCACCGTCGGGATCGGTCGCGGTAAAGTAAAAGCATACCGTTCCGGAGTCGCACAGACTCGTCACAACGGGGGGACGGCACACCACTTCCGGCAGACCGCTGGGGAGACGGAAGATGGCGACCAGATCATTGAAGTCGGCGTCGGTCAGGAAGGGGAGATCCTCCCAAAACATGTAGAAGGCGTTCGGATCGGGCGTCGGGTAAAACTTGACGTGCGATTTTGCATCGAGGTTGAAGACTTTTTGCGAATACCAATATGTATAGGGGGCACGAAAGAGACACAGCCCGATGGAATCGACATTGCCGATGTCGAACGTCGATGTGTCGCCGGCGCTGGCCGGGCCGGGGACAATGATGACAGAACTGTCCTTGTTCCCGACACGATACCAACAGACGGCATTGGTATTCAGCGTGCCGGAATACTCGGCGATCAACTCGATCCAGCCGCACCCCGGGTCCAGGCCGAACGTCTCGAACATCAGAACGTCTGCCGTGGCGTCCAGACCAGTGCCCAGACTGTCGAGTATCTGCTGCACCGTCGGCTCGGCCGCGGTCAATCCCGCCGCCATGCGACCGAGGGAGTCGGCGAGCTTTTGATCGTACCAATCCGGGTGCGCACTCTCAGCCCCGAAGGCATCGGACACACCGGCTGTGAGCAGCAGCAGGATCGCGCCGAGAATGGCGTACACGTATATTGCGGCCCGTCTACGGGGATGATGGCAGGTCACAGACCCTCCGATGGGTAATGGCCATGAGAGACACGATTGGCGTCATGCCGCGAACCTTGCGAACAGGCGGCGCGTCCCTCATCATAATGAGGACCTTCGCCCGGAGATGGGACGTCCGCGTTACCGATTTCCCCACAAGCGTGAGTCACGTCCGAGCGGGCCGGGCATTCGGTTCGCTGAGGCCGCCGGTTCAGAACGGTTCGGCTTGGTACAGCAGTACGATTGGCCTCTTGTGTGACTCGATTGTGGATCCGACACCGGGCGGTGAGGGTCTGTCCTGGTGTCAGCCGTTCGCAGTAAACTGGGGTGAGGAGAACACTCCTTGTTCGCCAATCGGCGCAAATGAATGTACTGCTTAAAGGCAAAGTTGTCAAGACAGCGCGGTTAGCGCTGCGGTTCAACGGCATACACGTGGCGGAAATGTTGCGCATCGAAATGCACACATCGTCGGACCGCCGAATGGTCCGTTCCCCCCAACACGCCGGAAACCCGTTATCGAGCATAGGATTAATCATGACATGCTAACCCATTGTATTCAAACATCTTGATTCTCGTGACCTATTGGCGCAAACAGCGTACCATTGCTTCGTTGTCGGGGCGCCCGGCAGGGTCACTCTCAGGGCGGGCACCATTGGGTCCTTTGTGTTGTCCCAGGGAAAAGTTGTCACAAAATATAGCGGGCCCGATCGATTCGAGGGCCAGAAGGCGGGCATTACTGATGACCGGGAGAAATGCCGCACTGACGGCTGCGGCGATCGCAGCCGTCATCAGTCTCGCTGAACCGGCGACGGCCCAGTGGTACCTGCGCGGGCTGGACGACCGGCCGATTCTCGAGATTCGCGGGGAGACCGCGGATACGACGGCGCTCGGCACGGACCGTTATGTCGAGGACAACTTGGATCATGTCCTCCGCCGGCATGAGTGGGTGATCGTCAACTTCTCGGCGTACTGGTGCCCCGACAGCGATCGCTACAACTCCCATTACGCCAGGGCTGCGGTGCAGGAAGAGTTCGCTGCGATTCGCTGGTGCTGTGCCGACGTCGATGGCGTGCGGGGAAACGAAAATTTCCGCGAACGATTCGCATTGCCTGGTGTGCCGACGACGATCCTGTTTCACAACGGCATGGTCGCCTCGGCAGCGGACAACTCGACGGCGGTACTGGACGGCCACGAGGGCGACAAGGGATATGACGATCTGATCGAATTGCTGCTGCGGTTCTACATCACCAGCGAAGTTCGGGAGCCCGACAGGTAGCGCGACGAAGTCATTCCCGCCGACCGCAATAGAAAACGGGCGGATCAATCGATCCGCCCGTTGATTGTTGACGCACTGGGGCGACGCGGCTTACAACATCTGCTTCATCAGACGCAGGGCCATGCGGTTGAACCCTTCCGGGCCGGGCGCGCCGGCGAGCCGGATGCCCTTGTGAGCGCGCAAGTCGGCATGGTACTTGCCATCGGGACGCTTCACGGCGACGGCAATCTCACACTCCTGCATCATCGCCCAGTCGTTCGGGCTGTCGCCGAAGGCGATGGTGTGCGGCTTGGCCGGTTCCACGCTCTGATACCAGCGGACTAACTCGCGCACCGCCTTGCTCCTGTCGGCCTTTCCGGTCAGATGGAAGAATCGCAGGCCGGGCAATATGTTCCAGCCGTTGCTGCAGATCGCGCTGACGTGCCTGTCGATTTCCGAATCGGACAGGCGCGGATTAAACAGAAACGGCTCATCGTATTCGCGCTTCTTGGCGAGCATCGCCGCCGCCAACGGCATGTTCGCTTCGCGGGAAATCTGCTGCGGCGTCCAATCGCCGAATCCTTCCAGTTTCACGCCCGCCGATAAACGGTAGTCGATGAAATGCTTGCGCACTTTGTCGTATGATGTTCCCAGCTCCCTGACCCAGCAGCCGTTGCGCTCGGTCGCGCCGCGCGGACACTCGGCAATGACCGATTTGGGCCAGAAGATCGCGCCGCCGTGCTCGGAGATAAACGGCGCCTCCAGTCCCAAAAGCTTCTGGATGTGACGAATTTCCGCGCTCGTTTTACTGGACACCAGCACGAGCGGGACATTGCGGCGTTTTAACTCGCGAACCGCCGCCTGCGCGGGCTCGAACGAGTAGCTGTAATAATCGAGGATCGTTCCGTCGATGTCGCTGAAGAAAACGAGCCCGGGTCGTGCGGGCGGGTCGGTGCGACGTTTGCGTCCTGCTTTCGGCATCCAAATCCCCCGCAAAAACGTAACGTAATGACGACAGTGTGCGAATATATGCGAGTCAAGACCCGATTGCAATCAAAAACCGCAACCGTCGCGATGCGATTGCACGTGTGCCGACAAATCTTCTGCTGCGCCGCACAAGTGCCCGGACGTCTCATTGCGTGAGATGATCTCAGTGGCCACGGACGCGTTAACCGTTGTGCCCACGCCGGATGCTTGACAACTGAGTGCGAAAGCATTATGACTGTGACGGCATCCGGTGGGATTGCGAAATCCGCCGGGAAGACGGTGAGAATCCGTCGCAGCCCCGCTGCTGTCAGCGGCTACGAAGGCGGCGGTCCCGTGATTGCGGGACCTGTCCACTGAGAATACTTCTCGGGAAGGCGCCGCCGCAGGTTTGAAGCCGCAGAGCCAGAAGACCGGGCCGGATGCATAAGCGGTCGACTGACCGCCAACATTGTCGACGCCTTCGCGGGAGGGCTCGGGATGTGCGGCATGCATCCCCGGTCTCCGCGGACCGGGTTTTTTTCGGTCCGCGTCCACCATTTCCCCGGCATCGAGGACGTTGCGGTCGGTCTGACTGGTCGAGGGACCGATGACTGCGCCCGCATACGCGTCCGCCTTGTTTCTCACACTGTGTGCCGCCCCGGCGGCACCGCGCGCGGCACACGCCGACAGCGCGGACTCCAATCGCGTCGCGATCGCTGTCGCCGCCGCGCATCCGATTGCGACTGCGAACAGCCGCGATTCGTCGCTTCTCCTGCCGGTCGCATCCGTTGACAATCCGGTTTCGCTTGGACCGCCGGTCATCCTGCCGCCGATCCAGGTCGAGGGCGTACGCACACATCCTGATGTTGTGCGTCGCATCGAGCCGACACGGATGCAGAAGTCGACGGCACGAACGCTCGCGGATATGCTCCAGACGATCCCCGGCGTGCGCGCGTACGGCACGGCGGAAACGCCCGGAGGCATTCGCGTCAGTGTCGGCGGTGAGCCGCCGCACCGCGTTGCGATTCTCCTCGATGGTCTGCCGTTGTCAGGCGGACCGGATGGTTCGGTCGACGTTTCCACAATCTCTCCGGAGGCCATCGCGGCGATTGAAGTCCGGCCGGGAGCGCAGTCCGCGGTGGTCGGTGATGCCGGTGTCGGCGGTTCCGTAAACTTCATCACCCGCGAGACGGCCACACTGCCGCGGCTCCAAATCTCTGCGATTCGGGGCGAGGATGAATCCGACGGCGAATCGATGACGGTGCGGTGGGATGCATCCGGGATCGACGCGGCGGTCACGGCCGAGCGTCTGAAGCACGGTCCCCGGTTTGAGTATCCATCCGGAGATTCGACCGCCGTTCGCAACGATATCCGTCGTGATGTTGTCCGTGGATTCACGCATGTCGGCATCGGGGAGCGATCCGCGCTGCGATTGGCGGCCTTTCACTACGATGCCGATCATGATGCGCCCGGCGAATTGGAAAACGCCACACCGGGGGCGACCAATGCGGACCGTCGCACGCGCATCCAGAGTGTTTGGGAGAGTCAGGCGCCGCTGGTGCAGCGTGTATCCGCCGGGTTCTGGTGGGAATCGACGCGCGAGGAGTATGAGTTTGCGCCCGCCACGCGCGGCATTCCGGAGCACGCAACTCTCCGCGAACGGTTTCTCGGATCGCGCGTTGCACTCGAGCCGCGACTGCTCCCGATACCCGTCGACCTCTCAGGCGAAGTGCGGCATCGGTCGCTGCATGGAGTCAACCACTTGCGCCCGGCGTTGTCATTCGGTTCACACGCGAGAACGGAGGGCGCCGTTCGCGGCGGGGTCCATGTGTCGCGGCACACGTTTCTGGGCGAACTGTCGGCGGCGCTGCGCGGCGCGGGCGATTTCTCCGATGATGCCCCGCCGGTCGTCACGTCGGGCATATCGCTCTCGCTGGCGCCCGTCGCCGGTGTTCAGATTCGCGGCGGCTGGGGCGAATCGTTTCGCCGCCCGCTGCTGACCGCTCTGCACTGGAAGGCCGACGCGTGGACGGTCGGCAATCCCGGCCTCAGACCGGAGCGAGCGGCGGAGTGGAACATCGGCGGCGGTTGGTCGCGCGGCCCGCTGTCCGTCGACACACGCTACTTCGAACGCGACGTGCGCGACATCATCGTCTGGGACAAACGCGGCGTTCCGGCGCGTTACACGCCGATCAATGTCGACCGCGCGCTGATCATCGGACGCGAAGATCACGCGCGGCTGTCGATCCTGCGCGATATGATCTCCCTCGAATACGCGCACAGCGTCAATGGCTCCTATGACAAGAGCGGCGACCGCAACTATTCGGACAAGGAACTGGTGTTCACGCCGCGCCATGTTCACCACGCCTCAATACGGGGTGTCCTTGGCCGAGTCGCGCTCGAAGGGCATGGGCTTTGGACGGGGCGGCGCGCGATCCTGCGCTTCAATTCCAAGTGGCTGCCCGCCGAACGGTCGTTCGATGTGCTCGCCGCCGTCGATCTGCGGCGGCGCGTGCCCACGGTCGTCGCGCGTGCCCGCATCGACAATCTGACAAATGAACGACTCGAGCCGCTGCCCGGTTATCCGTCGCCGGGACGCACCTGGACGCTCGGCGTGACGGTCGGACTGTGAGGATGCAATGATGGGAACGATGAGTGGTGCATGCGGGAGATTGATGGTCGGCCGCCTGACAGCGGCGCTCCTGGCCGCGATGATGTCGGCGGTGAACACGTATGGCATCGACGATGTCGACCGGCTGTATGTCGTCGATGGACTGGGCGAAACGCTGACGCTCGTCGACCGCGCGGGTGATTCGGTCGCGGTCAATGTCATGACGCTCGGCACGGTTCCCAACCGCGTGCGAAGGCACGGGGCCAATCTGCTCGTTGTCAATTCGGTGTCCGATGACCTATGGGTGATCGACCCGGCAGATTTCTCCGTCGTCCGGACCGTCGATTTCCCGGCCGGCGACAATCCCTGGGACGTCTGCGTCGTCAACGACACGCTGTGCGCGGTATCGATGGTGCTCAGCAACAGCGTGTTGTTTCTCAATCCCAATAGCGGCGACACATTATGGCGCGTCGCTGTGGGCTTGTCGCCGCAGGGGATGCTGGCGCACGGCCAACGGGTGTGGGTTGCGAATACCGGGTTTGATTACGGCACGTTCGAGTATGATTCCGGCACCGTGTCGGTTGTCGATTGGACACTGCAGAGCGTTTCCAACACGATCGCCGTCGGAACCAACCCGCAATCTGTGGCCATGGCTTCTGATGGCACGATCCACACCGCCTGCACCGGAAACTTCTTCGACCGCTTCGGCGTCGTCTATGTGCTCGATACCGTCACCGAAACCGTGCTCGACTCGATGCCGACCGGCGGTTTTCCCTCGGAACTGGTGATCGGACCGGACAAGCGCGGCTACCTGGCGGCGGGCGGGTTTGTCGCCGGCGGTGAAATCTACGTCTACGATGCCGACACGCGCGTGGTCATCCACAGTTCGGCGAACCCGCAGTTGTCGGCCATCGGCGTGTTGTATGTCGTGCCGCGTCTGGAAGGCGGCGTTACGGCGCTGTGTTTCGGCGCCGACGTGCTGCTCGAGCACGATCAGTCGGGAACGGCGGTCGATTCATGGAATGTCGGCGATGGGCCGGTCGCGGCTGTCCATGTCACAAACCGGATTCCCGGCGACATCGTCGCCGACAGCATCATCAACGTATTCGACGTCGTCGCCGCCGTCGAAATTGCGTTTCGTGCCGGCGATCTTCCCGAACGACCAGGCGTGGCCGATGTCAACGCGGATTGTGTCGTGAATGTCTTCGACGTCGTCGCGATGGTCGATGTGGCGTTCCGAAACGGCAGCGGACTTCTGTGGGGATGCGCACAGTGAGCATCGGGACGGTCTTGCGGTCACGCGCCGTCACTGCGTTGCCGGTCGTGCTGTTGCTGCACGGCTGCAATGGCGGCGGACAGTCAGACATCGCCGCCAGAACGGAGCCGATCGCCCTGGCCCCCGGTGTTCTGCTCGTGGAATACGCAGCGGATTCTGCCGACACATTCCCGTCGTGGGTTGACGATTCAATACCGGCGTTGCAGTGGCTACGGATGGCAACCGACAGCGCCGGGATTCCACTTGAGGTCAGGGAGTATCCGTTCGGCACATTGGTCGAACGCATCGGCCCCCGTCGCAATGGTGACGGCGGATACTGGCTCTACAAAGTCAACGGGGCGATGGTGCCGCGATCGGCCGATGCGCACCGTATCGCATCGACCGACACGGTCTTGTTTTTCTTTGACGAGCGGTGAGTCGTAGAGCGAGCCCGATTGCCATCGATGGCGCAGTCCTGTATCGGGTGCTCCGCGTCAATGTGGAACTCGCGGTGCGACTGGACCCCTTACGTTGGGGACTCAAATCCCGCACGGATCACAAAAGACAGTCGCCGGGTCGCCGCTGCGGAATGCCACCTCCACAAACGCCACCACGTCGAAGACATTCGTAACGCCGTCGCAGTTGGCATCGGTCTGCTCGCGCGGACATCCGAGATCGAAGACCGGCGGCGCGCTGCGGAATCCGACATCGACTGCTTTGACGACATCGAAGACATTGGTGACGCTATCGCACTGCGGGTCGGTGTGGCAGGGGCACGTGCACGTCGGCCCCGAGGGAAGCGTCAGCTTGAACATCGACCGCCCGTGCGTGCCCGCAACCAGTGTGCGCGTGCTGTCGTCGTAGGCGAGGTCGTGCACCGGCGTGATCGGCATGCCGGTGCCCAGCGGCAGCCATCCGGCGCCGAGGTCCTCGGAGTAGTAGACCCCGACGTCACTGCCGAGATACAGCGTCGAATCCAGATCCGGATCGACGATGACGTCGTTGATCGGCACATCCCCCAGATCGCCGGTGATGTCGTCCCAGTTCTGCCCGTAATCCACCGTGCGAAAGATGTGGGGCAGATAGCTTCCATCCTTATATCCGGAAAACGTCACGTACGCGATCGCTGCGCCGTGCGGGTCGGGCGCGACGCGCGTCACCCAGCGATTCGGCAGCCCGGCATTGACCTGCGCCCAGTTGTCGCCGCCGTCCTGCGTCACCCAGACATTGGCATCGTCGGTGCCGACCCAGATGACATCGGTATTGGCCGGAGAGACATCGATGGTCGTGATCGTGCCGAAGGCGAGGTTGCCGCCGCCGGGACCGTCGGTCAGATCGCCGCTGATCGCAGTCCAATTCACCGCGCCGTTGGTCGTCTGGTAGAGAATGTTGGAGCCGTAGTAGAGGATCAGCGGATCGACCGGGTCCATGGCGAACGGTGTGTTCCAGTTGTGACGCTCGCCGCTGTAGTTCATGCCGCTGGTGGCCGTCATGAACGTCAGTCCGCCGTTCGTCGAGCGGCGGAACACGCCGTTCTGATATTCGGCGTAGATCTTGTTGGCGTCGGTATAGTCGACCAGCACATAAAACCCGTCGCCGCCGTTGATCACGGTCCAGTCGTTCAATGATCCGCCCAATGTCCGCATCGTGCCGTTGTCCTGCGTGCCGCCATACAGCCGGTGCGGGTTGAGATGGTCGATGCCGATCGCGTAATACTGCGTGTTGGGCATGTTGGCGAGGTTTGCAAATGAAGAACCGCCGTTGTCGGAATAGTTGACGCCGCCGTCGCAGCCGTTGTACAGATTGTCGATGTCCGTCGGATCGATGTACAGGGCATGATGGTCGACATGCGTTCCGGCATCGGCGGCAAACCAGTTGGCACCCTCGTCGATCGACTTGTACATCGTCACCCCCAGCGAGTAGACGACCGTCGGGCTGCCGGGTGCAACGCGCACCTGACCGAAATACCAGCCGAATCCGCCCAGCGAGCTGAGTATGGCTCCGTCGTTGGTCTGCGCCCAGGTAAACCCCAGATCCGTGCTGTGGAACAGGCCGATCATACCGCCCGGATGGTCGCAGTAGGTCGCGTACGCGTGATTCGAGAACGGGTCGATGGTGACGCCGATGCGGCCGACCGTCGACGAGGACAACGGCAGGCCGTTTCCGGGGAAGCCCGCTCCATCCAGCAACGTCCAGGAATCTCCGAAGTTACCGGAGTGCCAAATGCCGCTGCCGAAACCGCCCACGCGCCGTTCCACCGGATTGCGCCAGCATTCCCAGGTCGCCGCGAGGATGACACCGGTCGGATGCAAGGCGATGTCAATGCAGCCCGTCGAATCGTTGACGAACAGCAGGTGCTCCCAGCTCTGGCCGCCGTCTTGCGAACGGTAGACGCCGCGCTCCGGATTGGTCCCGAAGAGCTTTCCCTGCACCGCGACAAAGATGGTGTCGGGACGGTCCGGATCGATGACAATGCGCCCGATGCGGTAACTCTCCGGCAGACCGACGAAGTTCCAGGTCGCTCCGGCATCGATGGACTTGTAGACGCCGGTGCCGTCGTAGGTGTCATTGGCGCCGTTCGCTTCGCCGGTTCCGACATAGAGGATATCGGGGTTGTCGGGATGGATCGCGATCGCGCCGATCGACTGCGTGCCTGCATCATCAAAGACCGCCGACCACGATGTGCCGAAGTTCGTCGACTTAAAGACGCCCCCGGCGGCGCTGGCGGCATAGATCACTTCCGGCTCCAAGGGGTGCACGGCGATATCGGTAATGCGTCCGGGAATGTTGGTCGGGCCCGCCTCTGACCAAGTGAGTGTATCGAGATCTTTCTCCAACGAACGGTCGGCCCGCTTGGCGCGCGCCGTTTCCAGCGCCGCGACATACTCCTTCATCGGGATATCGATTTGCGGGTAGGCGCGCTGGACATAAAACCAGTCGCTGGGACGGCGCTCGGCCTTGGGCACTTTGCCGCGATTGTGCTCCATAAAGTGGGCAATGCGGGCATAATAGCCCTCCGGCGGTCTGTCACCCGGCCGTGGTGTAAGCAAGACAATCGCAATGAGCAGGACTAAGGCGATTCCAAAAGTGAGCGTGAGACGGCGCACGGCGACCTCCCAGACTGTTCATATGGTGAGCGCACGCCCCTGTCGCGTCGCCGCGCACCACGCTTCTTCTTATCGACCTTCATGCCGGACAGCTTGCGGAACGGATCATCCTACGGACAAGTAAGCCCACTCTCGGGGCTGCACGGCCCAATCTACCCCAATCTCCCGATTTGGCAACACCTGTTGAGGGTTGCCGATGGGACATGGCAATCCTATCTTTGTGGATTCACCGCAGCGGTGGTTCGGCTTCGCGCGCCATAACGGGAGATGGAATGGGACCGATTGCACAGTTCATGCAGCATCACTTTCGACACTTCAATGCCGCGGCGGTCGTGGCCGCGGCCGACGCCTGGAACCGGCATTTGGACAATGGCGGCCAGATGCTGGTCACGCTCGCCGGGGCCATGAGCACCGCCGAGCTGGGGATTTCATTGGCCGAGATGATTCGCCGCGACAAAGTTCATGGCATCGTCTGCACCGGCGCGAATCTCGAAGAGGACGCATTCAATCTCGTCGCCCACGATTTCTACGTCCGCGTTCCCGAGTGGCGCGACCTGCGGCCCGCGGACGAGCAGGTCTTGCTCGACCGCAATCTGAACCGCGTCACCGATACCTGCATCCCCGAACATGAAGCGATGCGTCGCATCGAGGGCGCGATTCTGCGCGAGTGGACACAGGCCGACAAAAGCGGCGAGCGACTCTTTCCGCACGAGTTCTTCTGGAAGATTCTGCGTCATTCTGAACTGGAGCAGAGCTTTCAGATCGACAAGAAAGACAGTTGGCTCTACGCCGCGATGCAAAAGGAGCTGCCGATCTTCGTCCCCGGCTGGGAAGACTCCACGCTCGGCAACATGTATGCCGGGCACGTCATGTCCGGCGACATCAAGAACGTGCACACAGTCCGTACCGGAATCGAATACATGACCGCGCTCGCCGACTGGTACACGATGACCAGCGCCAGACACTCGATCGGTTTCTTCCAGATCGGCGGCGGCATCGCCGGCGATTTCCCGATCTGTGTCGTGCCGATGCTGAGGCAGGATTTGCAGCGCGCCGACACACCCCTCTGGGGCTACTTCTGCCAGATCAGCGATTCGACCACCAGCTACGGCTCCTACTCCGGCGCAATCCCCAACGAAAAGATTACGTGGGAAAAACTCGGGATCGACACCCCCAGACACATGATCGAATCCGACGCCAGCATCGTCGCGCCGTTGATCTTCGCGTACGTGCTGGGGTGGTAGGGCACATCCACCCTGAGATGTTTTCCTCTGGGACCACCCGCCGCCAGCCGCTCATGAGTCGCCGCTAACAGGCCCGCTTCGTTGGGTGATCCGAGCAAGACTGCGCAGCAGAAAGAACCCGGCTGCGCCGACGACGGGAGAAGTAATCAATCCGGGGAAGTAGCCGCCGGTGGCCGCTGAGAGTGCAGGATGGATGACGGCGTTGGCGACGCAGGCGACACCGAGGAACCAGAGCGGGAAGAGAACCCCCGATGACCCTCGCGCCAACGCCCAGGCCGATACAAGCCAAATCACAAGCGCGACAACGTTGACCGTGACGAAGAATTCCATTGTCAACGGCGCGGCGCCGAAAAGTTCGGGAAGGCGGAGGTTAAGTCCGGTGGTTGCTTCCTCGAGAAAGTGTCCCGCCTGAAGAATCGTCGTCAGCACCGCCATGCGGGCAGTCTTTCGCAGGGCAACAGCGTCACCGCGAATCCCGCCGCGAGCAATGGTTACGCAAGCGGCTGCCACGGCAATCACCGCAAGAATCAGGAAGCTCGGCAAAACACTTTGGGGTTCTTCACTCATTGACGGCCTGCAAGCTCATTGGCGAGGATGAATGCCGCTCCGTGTTTCATCCACACATAAGTTACAACTGTGATCGAATCCGACGCCAGCATCGTCGCCCCGCTGATCTTCGCGTATGTGCTGGGGTGGTAGCTGTGCTTGTTCCGGTCAGCCCCGCTTTGCGGGATCTTCGACCCTTGGACGGACGGTCGGGTGGAATTGTTGCCCTACAGCTTGCCGGCGGTCCTCTTTATGAGGGCGATGGGATCGCTCGAACCGTGAGGACACTTCCCCACAGCGGAGGGGAGTGTTGTAAAACCCATCGGAACCCACATCATCGAGTTTCATGGAAATAATCATTCGGGTCATTCCGAGCGAAGCGAGGAATCTCCAACGCGTTGTCGGCGGCCACGCGCGCATCGAGACCCCTCGCCCGAAGGGCTCGGGGTGACATCAAATTGGGCTTTTTCAACACGCCCCAGGGCCGTGGGCCACCCGCCCAACGCGCCAGCGAGGCACACGTAGAACAAGTACTAATGAGGCTCGCATGAGAGGTACGATGACCAGGGTATTGATTTCGATTCTGTGAGCGCTTCTATGGGGATGCCCCATTACGATGGAGCCGACTTTCAACGATCTGCTGTTGCGTAATCAGAGTGGGCGTAAGCTGATGACATTCCTGAACTTGCACTACCCTGATAGCTCTGTCGTTTTCTCAGTGGCAGATGGATACGTCAATCCTCACTCACGGGCGTACATAGGTAACACGGTACAACTGAAAGAGTTGCCAGGATTAACTCTGATGTTCTTCGACTACAGCTACTTTGAACGGAGGGTGCGCCCTGGGGAGGGAGTGCCTTATTCAGAACTGGACCCAGATAGTCTCCTGGGTAGATACGTTTTAACAAACCAGGAGCTAGACAGTCTCGGATGGACCATCGTTTATTCAGACCAGTAAACCTGTAAGCGACATGCACTTGACCCGATTCGATAAATTCAATGCGGGTCACGTAACAGAGATTCTGGTCGGTAATAATTTCGTTGACACCCTGTTGGTGGGTTTTGGTCACGATCTGTATCTCGAACTCGACCGGACTCACATCCCTAGGCCATCCGTTGCGATAACGTATCGGAACTGATATCCCAGCTGTCCGTGGACTTAGATCAGGTGCGGGAGATCATGCGGGATTGGATTGTCCGTTACAATGAGAAGCGTCCGCATGACTGATCGGGTGGGCTGCCGCTGGCAGTCTTCCGTCAAACCAAAACCGCCGAACTCTCTTACTTTTGAACTGTCTACTTGACGGGGAAGCTTACGCCCGGTCAATACCTTTTCTCGCTGCACAGCAACACAGTTCGTAACAAAGTCGCCCCCAGCCGGCAAGAAGATAGTGCCGAAATCACCCCTCCGTCCCCACTCCGGGGGTGATCCGCCGTCGCCGGGTTGGGTAGAGGGACTTGCCCATGAGCGATCAGAAGAAGTGGTGGAGGAAGTTGTTAAGACCCAGCGGCGATGACACCGGCACAAAAAGCGTGACTCAGATGACGCCGCCACGGATCGGCTCGGGGTGGTCGACCAAGCCGCGCTCGCGACGGCCCGATCTGGCGAGTTCCGAGTGGAGCTTTGTTGCCGGGACCATGACCGAACGCTCGTTGGCGGTCCGTCTGCACCGATTCCTGCGCGACAATGTCCCCATTCTCAAGTCGGCGATCTGGACATGGACCCGTCTCGCAGCCGCGCCGCACCACTTTGAGATTGCGGGCGATGCGGCATCCGAGACGAGGGAGAAGGCGTTGCGCGTACTCGATGCGCTCGACAAACGGCTGTATCCCGAACGGCTCGTACGTTTCGGCGGCATCGATGCGCTGTTGGTCCAATACTTCGACACGCTCTTTACCGATGGCGCGGTCGCCGGGGAACTCACAATCCTGCCCTCGCAACGTGGGCTGGATCGCTTCGAGTTCATCGACACGGCCACGCTCGAATTCGATTCCGACAAATCGGGGCAACGTCATCTCTTCCAACGCGACGGCACCTCCGGCCGCATCGCGCTCGACAGCGATGCGATCTACTATCAGCCCTTCGATGCCGATGCGGGGCACCTGCAGGGGCGTTCGCTGCTCTCCGCGGTCGGGTTTGTCGCGCGCGTCGAGCAGGAACTGGTGCGTGACATGCAGAAGGGGATGCACAACATCGGCTACCACCGTCTGCATGTGAAAGTCAAGCCGCCGGTGCAGTCGCCCGCCGAATCCGATTCCGACTATGCCTCGCGCGCCAATGCCTACTTCGATGCGACCGCGCGGGCCCTGCGCGATTTCGATGTCGATGACAATCCCATCACCTGGGACGACGTCGAGATCGGCCACATCGGACCGTCCGGGCAGATCTCCGCCTCGCACAACTGGTATCTCAATCATCGCGCGATGGTCGAGGATGTCATTGCCGGGTGCAATTTGGCGCCGTTCATGCTCGGCTACTCCTACGGCACCACCCAATCGTGGGCGCGCTTCAAGTTCGAGATGATCGGACGACAGATTCTCGGCATCCAACGATCGGCATCGCGGTTTCTCGAATGGATCGCCGGGATCGAGCTGGCGCTGGCGGGAATCGATGCCGCCGTGCATCATGTCTTCGACAACCGTCTGGAGTTCGACCGGCGCGAACGCTTCGAGGCCGACCGCATCGAAAGCGACATCGTCATCCGCCAGATGGAAGCGGGTCTTCTGACGACCGATCAGGCCCGGCGACGGCTCGGCATCGACATCGCCGCCGCCGCGAACTGAGTCGGTGACCCGACGTTGTGTGTACTGCTCTCCGGCGCATGGATGCGCCGTTCACGGCCGAATGCCCTCCCGATCGTGACACCTGGCGTCGCGCGGTAGCCGACCCGGTCTACTTTGCCACATACTTCCTCGGTATTGAGCCGCACGCGGCACAGGCATGTTGGCTGCGCCATTCGATCCGCTCCGAAAATCTCCTGCACGCCGGCAATCGCTGGGGCAAGTCGCTGGCCGCCGCGATCAAATGTGCACACCGTCTCCTCTTTCAAATCCGCAATCCCCGCTACGACCGCAACGGCCGCTATGTCGCGCTCAATGTCTCGATCACCCTCGATCAGGCGCGGATCATCTTCAATGAGACCGTCCGCCTGTTGCAACGCCTGCCGTGGTCGTCACATCTGATCGCCGATCTGCTGCGCACGCCGTTTCCGATGCTGCGTCTGAGCAACGGTTCGGTGCTGTGGGCGCGTTCGTCACAACGGCGCGGCGAGTTTCTGCTGGGGCACGACTACGACTTTGTGACATTCGACGAAGCGGCATTCGAATTGCATCCCGACTATGTCGTCGAGGAAGTGTTGATGACGCGAGTCCTGGACCGTGCCGGGCAGATCGATTACATCTCAACGCCGCGCGGACGAAACTGGTTTTACCGCAAGTCGCTCCAACTGGCGGCGCATCCCGATCAGGGATACGTGCAACGTGGCGACTCCCGCGACAATCCCCACCTGCCGGCCGCGTTTCTGGACAAGACGATTGCGCGGCTCTCCCCGCAGCGGCGCGCGCAAAACATCGAGGGGCGCTTTGTCGAATTGGGCAATGAAGTGCTCCGCGAAGACGAGATCCAACGCGCGCTGTCGCATTCGAGCGGACTGTCCGAGCCGATTCGCGGCCGCGCGTACGTCCACGGCTGGGACCTCGCGCGCAAGCGCACCTGGACCGTCGGCGTCACGCTCGACATCTCGCAACGCCCGGCACAAGTGGTCGCCTTCGAGCGATTCCAGCATCGCCCATGGCCCGCGGTCTATGCGGCCATTCGTCAGCGTCACCGGCGATACGGCGGGCGCGTCCTCATCGACGCCACCGGGTTGGGTGATGTCGTGCTGGCGGAACTGGTCGACATTCGCGCCGAGGGGTTCAACTTCGGCGAACGCGGCGGGCGCGCCAAAGCGGAATTGATCGCCAATCTCCAGCAACAGTTCGCGCACGGAATGGTCGCCCTGCCCCACATCGAAATGGCCGATGAACATGGCGAGATCTGGACGCTGACCGACGAACTGCGCGAATTCGGCTGGGACGACAACGCCCATCTCGATGCAGTCATGGCTCTGGCGCTGGCCCTCTGGTTGATCCGTCCGGAAATCAGTCAAACGGCCAACCCGGAGTTTCGCCTGCGTCGCTGGTGACGATGGGCGCCGCACCCTGTTGGGCCATCCCCACAGTTGGTCAGATTTCGCACAGTGCCGCTGCGCGATCGCTCTGCATCCCGTCGAAAACCGGGTCGATACAGTCTACAGGGCGATTTTGACAGGTGCGGGGAGTGTCAATGATTCGATTCGGTCTCAGAGTCGCGGCTCTGATGGCGGTTGCCGTGCCGCTGACACCAGCGGTGTCACACGCCGGCCTTGACGGAAATACGTTTTCCGATCCGCACGCGGGGGTATCGTTCTCACGCCCCGACGCGTCATGGGAGTTTCGTAAAAACCTGCCGCTGCATGCCGCGTTGGGTGCGTTCGTCATCGACGAAGGCACCGCGGCCGCCGTGTTGATTTATCACCGTTTGGAGAATGACGAACTGATTACCAGCGCGTCCGATTTCGCCGAACGGCGCGATGCGATCGCCGAACGCATCGCCCAGATCGCCGCCGGAACCGGCTCGCCGCTGAATCTGACCGACGCGCGCATCGAGGCGCGCGACGACCGCGTCGCATTCGAGATGATCTACACCAGCGTCGACCCCGAGCGCGGCCCGCTGTCCAACTGGGTCCGGGGCTTCATCCTGCGAACGGGCAACGGACAGGCGATCTTCGCGGTGCGTTGCGCCACCTCCCCGTCGACTTTCGGGGCATGGGAAAGCCAGTTCAAACCGCTCATCGCATCGCTGAGCTACGCGGGCCAGCCGCGCACGCCCGTCTATATGTCGCGCCCCATCCCCACCTGGTGGTGGATTGCCGGCGGGATCGGTCTGTTCATGCTGGTCGGGTTGCTCCGGGTACGGCACCCCGAGACACGCCCGCTGCGAGTGCCCAAGCGGGCGTTTCGAGCCGCGCCGGGAATCTCACCGGCCGTTTTGCCGTCGTCGGCAGCGTCCGCTGACTTCCCGTCTGGCGATCTGGCGCCGGTGGATTTCGCCTCGGCCGGGCTGCCTCACGATGATGTGCCCGATATCCTGCGAATGACCGCCCCCGGTGAGTCCCGAAACAGGAATGACTACGCCAACACACCCGATTGGCTTCGCGTGTCTCCCGAAACCATGGAAGAAGCGCAACGATCCGCGACGGCTGTCGACAATGTCTTCTGGACCTGCCAGTGCGGACGCAAGAACCCCCTGACGGATAACTTCTGCTCGCGGTGCAACGCCGACCGCGCGTAACTCCCGTGCCGGTCAGCCCTTGGGCTGAATGGTCCCGTGCAGCAAAGAACTCCGATCAGGTCTGATGCCGGAAGTCTCACAGGCAGGGCTGCTCGCAGGCCTTGCAGAACAACGCCTCGGCGTCGCCGTTGCGAAACGCGACGTCGACCGCGCGCACGACATCGAAGACATTGACGACGCAGTCGCAGTCGGAGTCCGACCGGCTGATGTGAGGACAGCCGGGATCGAGCAGCGGCGCGCCATTGCGAAACGCCTCATTGACGACAGCCACCACATCAAAAACGTTGATCACGCCGTCGCAGACCGGATCGGCATGGCAGACGCATTCGGAGATGACGACCGTGACGGCGCCCAATGGCCCCGATTGTTCGCCGCAATCGTTGCGGGCGAGAACATAGTAAGCCCGGGACCCATCGACGTGGCTCAGATCGAATGCCGTGTCGGGTCCGGTGTACACCAGCAGCGAGTCCTCATACAACTCGTATTCGGTCGCGGCGGTCGCCGGCGGCCAAGACACGACATAGACCGCACCGGGACACGGCTGCGGTTCGGATGTCACCGGTTCTTCGGGTACGCCGGGTGCGCCGCACGGGTTGTAATTGATCGCCGCCCAGACATCGATGACGCCCCAGCCGTAGGAGTTGTTCGGGGCCGTGCCGTTGCTGGCGGTCTGCATCAACGCCTCACGCACCTGCATCGCGGTCCACTCCGGATGCGCCGACATGACCACCGCCACCGCGCCGGCGACCAGGGGAGTGGACAACGACGTTCCGGTTTTGGTAGTGTAGCTGGCGTCATTGGCCGCGCTGGCGCAGACGGTCGAAACGCCCAGCGCGCAGACTTCGGGCTTGATCCGTCCGTCGTATGTCGGGCCGCGCGAGGAGAATCCGGCGATGTCATTCGACGCGTTGACCGCGCCGACCGTCAGGATCGAATCGGCGTCTGCGGGTGCGCCCAATGTCGCGGGGTTCGGCCCGGCGTTGCCGGCCGCATTGCACACGAGAATGTTGTTTTCCGCGGCCATGTCGGCCGCGATCGTCGTCACGCAGAAATCGCCGTTGTAGTTCGACGCGACATACCAGTCCGAGTAGCTCAGCGACGAGGAGATGACGCTCGCGCCGATCGAATCGGCCCATTCTAACGCGGCGACCCAGTAGAACTCTTCGATCTGGGTCTCGCTGCGAATGTCCTCGGTCTTGGCGAGGAGGAAGTCGGCCTCATAGGCCGGGCCGTAGAGCTGCCCGCTCTGCGCGCCGCCGCACGAGGACCATGTGTAGGTCCCGTGATTGTGCGCTCCGGCCTGATCCTCCGCCTCGTCCTGCGTCTCGCCGTCGTCGAAGATAAAATCCCATTCGGCGAGCATACGCCCGTCGGCGAAAAGGTCGGCGAAGGCCGCGTGGCTCTTGCGATAGCCGGTATCCAGCATGCAAATCAGCACTCCCTGCCCCGCATACCCGGCGATGTGCGCCAGATGCACATTGATCTGCTCGATCTGCGCGGCGGATGCGCCATAGTCCAATGCCATCGCATCGGCGAGCGGCTCCCCGGGCGTGGCACGATGGAGTCCGGGTGGCTCCTCGACTTTTTCGCGGGTATGGGTGATCGAGGGACGAATCTGGACGACGAACGGCTGCGCTGCGATCTCGTCCAATCGCGCGACATCGACTTCAACCGCCGCCGCATTGAGCCACTTCGAGGCATACAGCATTTCCGCGCCCCGATCCACGAGCCGATCGAGGTACACCTGCCGCACCGGGATGTCACGGTGCCTGACCGAAGCCATGCCCACTTTCGCACGGCGCGCTTCGGCGCGCAGGGTCAGTGCCACATTGTGTTGGGCTTTTGCGGCAGTGAAGCCGCGCGTGTCGTAATACCCTTTGTCAGTGAAAAACACCCATACCCTGGCGCGTCCCTCGACCGCCGTTGCCGCAATGACGCTCCATGACCAATCCGAAATGATCGGCTCAACCCGCGTGCGGACATACGGCTGTGCCGCCGACCACGAGGTCGACGGCAGCATCGCCGCACACAGGCCGGTCAGAATGACCCTGAGAAGTGCGCGTCTCAAGTCGATACCTCGAGCATGGCGTGCGTTGCCAACAACATCATTCCGGTGAGGGACCGGGGCTGGTGGGGTAAGCACTGCCGTGGACAGTATCGCCATCCCCAAAAGGGGGCCGGCGCCCCGGACATAAGATAATCCGTCCTCACACTTTGTCAATCGGCATCGGCACCGGCAAACCGAACCGTCGTAGCGGTTTATCGGCCTTCAGCAAATGCGATGCATCGGCGGCGCTCGTCTTGTACATTCGGCACGTTACGCCAGGCGAGGACACGATTGCACGACTCCGATCATTTGACAGCGACCGCCCGCATCGTGACGGTCTCGACACGCTGCGCCTCCGGCTTGGCCGAAGACCGCTCCGGCCCGATCCTGCGCGATGGGCTCGTGGCACTTGGAATCGAGGTGCACGGTCTCGATGTTGTCCCCGATCAGCGGCTGATCATCCAAAAGTCAGTCATCAGTCATTGCGATGTCACCCCGGTGTCGCTTCTGATCTTCACCGGCGGCACCGGCCCGACTCCGGATGATGTCACGCCCGAATCGGTCTTACCCCTGTTGAATCGCGAGTATCCCGCCATTGCCTCGGCGATATCAGCCGATGCGCGAACCAAAGTCCCGACCGCGCCGTTGTCGCGGCTGCTGGTCGGCCAGCGTCGCGGCACGATCATCATCGCGCTGCCCGGATCGGCCGGCGCGGTGATCGATGCATTGGAAACATTGCGCCCGATGTTGCCGCATCTGTTGCGACTTGCCGCCGGCGAGAAACACGGGCATTAGACACGATGACACAATCAGCGGGTGTGTCGAAGATCCGCAATGGGGTACGCGACCCGCTGTGGCGGGCATGGCGGGCTGAGCCCACCGTGCTCAAGAGCTTCGTGTCACTCCGAACTCCTCCGTCAATTAGGCCAAAATACACACACGTCATTCCGAATCCCCGAATCCCACTCGCCTCCGGCGAGTGGGATTCGGGGTGAGGAATCTCCAGGTCTACAAACATTCCCGTGCACATGATGACCGCCTATACCGTCTCCTCGATCGTCCCCTCCTGGTCTCCGCGCGTGCGCTTGATCCACCAATCCGCACCGCGATTCTGCGCGTGCTGCACCCCCTCGAGAATCGGCAGCCCCGCCCACATCAATGCGCGGCAGACATCCGCCAATGGCCGGTCCAGCGACTCGGCCAGCGCCACCAGACGCGTTTTCATCTCGGTCGAAACGAACACTTTAAGCGCGTGCTGCCGCCGGGTGCGATCAATTGTCACGGTCATGGATTACCTCCTCGTCTGATGCGTCAGTTTCGTCAGGCGACAATGGCAGGATTGTGAAGCGGCGATGATGCCTTTGGTGGCCGATCAGTGTCTGCGGCGAACCGGGACGCCAGCCGACCGCGCGTTCGAGGCGCGCCGCCATCTGCCCCCATGTCATCTCCGCCGTCTTTTCGTCGAGAATCTCTTCGGCATCGTGCCGCCACGATGCCGTGCAAATCGGGCAATCGGGATCGACGGATTGTCCGACACCGAAAAGGAACTGCGCCAACGGCGCGAGCAGCAGCCGCAGATGGCCCAGCGCGCGCCGATGCATCGCCCGCACCCGCGCCATGGAGAGGAAGTCTTCCTTTGCGATGCTGTCAAACGAGCGGCCAAGATAGTAATACCGTTCGATCACCTGCCGTTCGCCCGGTCCCAGCCGCCCGACCGCCCGACGCACCGCCCGCTCGATCAGATGCGAACGACTCATGCGGACCGGCGCGTCATGCCGATGCGCGATGAACCAGTGACGCCAGTTTGCCCCCCATCCGCCGTAACTGTTGCCGTCGTCCAATTCCGCCTCCGCGTGCCGACTGTCCCGCGCACCATGCGCGGGACCCGCGACGTCTCAGAGAAACGACGGAAAAGTGTCAGTTGCCTATCAGGTGATGGTCATCATGGTGTGAGCGGACACCAATTGTGCTCTGGTGACTGATCTGCTATACTCCCACGACTTTGAAGTGACACGCGGGTGATCTCATGGGCGATGTCTACATAGCCGGGCTGGTGCGCACGCCGATCGGGAAGTTCGGCGGGATGCTGTCGCATTTGAGCGCCGTTGAACTGGGGACGATTGCGGCCCAGGCGGCGCTGGATCGATCCGGAGTGCCGCCGGCGACTGTCAACGAGACATTCATCGGCCATGGAAGGCAGGCCGGGTGCGGTCCCAATCCGGCACGACAGATCGCGGTCGGCGCCGGTGTGCCGCAGGAGAGCCCGGCGACAACTGTCAATCAGGCCTGTGCGTCCGGACTGCGGGCGATTGCGCTGGCGGTCGATCAGGTACGGCTCGGGCGCGGCGATGTCTATCTCGTCGGCGGAACCGAGTCGATGTCGAACACGCCGTATTTCCTGCCGCGCGCGCGCTGGGGGTACCGTCTCGGCCACGGCGAACTGGTCGATGGGATGTACCGCGACGGTTTCCAGTGTCCGATTGCGGACCAGTTGATGGGACGCACCGCCGAGACACTCGCCGAACAATATCAGATCACGCGCCAATCGCAAGACGAGTACGCAGCCGAATCGCAGCATCGCGCAGCAAATGCGCGTGAACGATTGAAAGAAGAGATCGTTCCAATTCGGGTGAATAATCGCAAGGGGGGAGAGGTCGCACTCGATTACGATGAGCATGTCCGTCCCGATACGACCGTCGCAGCGCTGTCCAAACTCGAGCCGGTTTTCAAGGATGATGGCACCGTCCACGCCGGGAACTCTTCGGGGATCACCGATGGCGCGGCGGCGGCCATTGTCCTCAGTGAAGATGCGGCGCGGCGTTTGAACGTCACACCCATGGCGCGAATCGTCGATTACAGCGTGGTCGGGGTTGAGGCGCGCATCATGGGAATCGGGCCGGTGCCGGCAGTGCGACAGTTGGAGAAAATGACAGGCATTGGACTCGGTAAGATCGACCTGATCGAATTGAATGAAGCGTTCGCCGCACAGGTCTTGGCCTGTCATCAGGAATTGCGATTTGACCTGGCAACAACGAATGTCAACGGCGGCGCCATCGCGCTGGGACATCCGATCGGCTGCACCGGCGCACGCATCACGGCCACGCTATTGCACGAGATGAAGCGGCGGAACTCGCAGTACGGCCTGGCGACGCTGTGCGTCTCCGGCGGCATGGGCATGGCGATATTGTTTGAGCAGGTCTGACGCCGGGCGAGGACGCCTGGCGTGCACGTCACCTGCGCCCTCTCCCTCTGGCGGAACGTCCCGAGCGGAGCCGAGGGAGAGAGGGTCGCCGTGAGGCAAGGCGAAGAGATAGAGTCTGATGAGAAGAGATACAAAACGTCCCTCGGCGCTCGTCACCGGCGGCGCCAAAGGGATCGGCCGGGCCATCGCGCTCGCTCTGGCCGATGACGGCTACGACGTCGGCATCGTCACACGCCAAAGCGAGGCCGATGCCAAGCGCGTGATCGCCGCGTGCAAAAAGCGCGGAGCCAAAGCGCAGTGCTGGGTCGCCGACTTGACCGACATCGACGCCGCCGAATGGGTCGCCGCCGACTTTGTCCGTGAATATGCACGCTGGGATGTGCTCATCAACAACGTCGGCGATTACTGGGCGGGCCCGGTTTTGCGCATGACGACTGACACGTTGCGGTCGATGTTCCAATCAAACCTGTCGGTCGCGGTGCGTCTGTCGCTTTTGGCGATCAAATCGATGCAAAAGCGCAAGTCGGGACGCATCGTCAACATCGGCTACGTCTTCGCCGACCGGTTGCACGCCAACCCGCGCGTAGCCGCATACCAGGCGGCGAAGACAGCCATGCTCTCATTCTCGCATTCGCTGGCGGTCGATGCCATGCGCCACGGCATCACCATCAACGTGGTGTCACCCGGCGTACACCACAACACCGTCGAGAAACCGCGCAACCTGAAGAAGCTGGTCCCCGCCGGACGCATGGGTCAGGACGCCGACATCATCGGCGCAGTGCGATATTTTCTGTCGCCGGAGGCGGGATACATCACGGGTTCTCATATCAAGGTGTCGGGAGGATACGGGATATAGCGAGTACAAACTTTCATGCACGGATGAACTGTAGGGGCACGGCGGGCCGTGCCCGATGATGCGGGATGGGCACGACACGTCGTGCCCCTACACGCGGCATGCAGGCGCCGTAACTTTGCAATCGTGAAACGGCAACGGGCCGTCCGGTCCTGAGGAATCCGAGAATCCCATGATGAATGTCATGCCGAACGCAGTGAGGCATCTCTGTGCGCGCGAGGCCGCCCGGCCGTGTTATTGTCGGGGCACGATTCATCGTGTCGCGACAAAGTCACCTTTGCTGCTGAGATGAATCCCGACGGACACATCGACTGGTCGGTCGCCGAAGGCATCGGGATCATCACAATCGACCGTCCCGCGCGCCGCAACGCGTTGAGCGCGACGATGCGGTCGTCGCTGCTGGAGCGCTTGCGGTCGCCCACAACAGACCGCGGTGTGCGTGTCATCATCATCACCGGCGCCGATGGCGCTTTTTGCGCGGGCGGCGACATCCACGCGCTGCGGCAGTTCAAAGAGCGCGGCGACGAGGATGGATTTGTGCGTCTGCTCGATGAGGGACGCGAAATTGTCGGGCTGCTGCGCAACGCCGCCCAGCCGACGATCGCGATGATCAGCGGTCCCGCGCAGGGCGCGGGCTTGTTCATAGCGCTGGGCTGCGACCTGCGGTACTGCGATCCCACCGCCAATTTTGCCGCGCCGCTGGCGCGACTGGGCATCGGCCCCGAATGGGGCGGGACCTATTTGCTGACGCGATTGATCGGCACGGCGCGAACGCTGGAAATGTTTCTGAGCGGCCGCGCCTTCGATGCCGCCGAGGCAGCGCGGATCGGTCTGGTCAATCGTGTCTGGCCACAGCAGGAATTGCGGGCGCAAACGCTCGGTGTCGCCCGACAGATGGCCGGGTTGCCGGCCGACGCTTTGGCGCGCGCCAAACGAGGTGTCTGGGAGACGCTCGATCAGTCGTTTGCCGAAACGGCGGCGTATGAACGCAAAGCCCAACTGGACAACTTCCGGTCTCCGGACAGCACCGAAGGCATCGCGGCATTCTTGGAAAAGCGCGCGCCGCGATTCGGTGATGGGCCATGACGACGCCGCGCAGCGGGCATCAGGTGGTGACCGTCGATGGCCCCGCCGGTTCGGGAAAGTCGACGACCGCGCGGCTGGTCGCCCAACGGCTCGGTTTCGATTATATCGACACCGGCGCGATGTATCGCGCGGCGGCGTGGCTGGCCGACCAACTCGGCACCGATCTGTCCGACGAGGCGCAAGTCGGGCGATTGCTGGGGACGCTGGATTTGAAAATGAAAACCGATCCCGCCGGAGTTCGCGTGTTCCATGGTGATCAGGATATTACCGAGGCGATTCGCACGCCGCTGGCCGACAAACTCGTGACTCCCGTTTCGGCCAATCTGGAAGTGCGCCGACACATGCAGCGCTGGCAGCGGGAACGGGCTGCGCTGGGGAAGGTCGTTCTCGAAGGACGCGACACCGGCACGGTCGTGTGTCCCGATGCCGAGGTCAAAATTTATCTCGACGCCGACCTGAACATGCGCGCTAACCGCCGTCTCCGACAGCGGCAGGCACCGACCGATGACGGCGCGGTCGCGCGCGAGGCCCGCGAACTGGCGCGGCGCGATCGCGCCGATTCCGAACGCACGCACAGTCCGTTACGCCGCGCCAAGGATGCGATCGTCATCGACACGACCGGCATGACCGTCGCCGAGCAGGTCGATGCCGTGGTCGGCATCTGCCGGGAGCGCTTCTCTTCCGGGGCCGGGTAGAGTCACACATCATGCGCCTCTGGTATCGCCTCTGCCGTGCGACGATTTCAGCATTCTATCACATCGTGTGGTGGCCGCGCTCCGAAGGGCGCGACTTTGTCCCGCGCGGTCCCTGCCTGATCTGCTCCAATCATCGTTCGTGGTTCGATCCGCCGCTGATCGGTGTTGCTCTGGGTGCGCGTGAGATCGGCTATCTGGCCAAAGAAGAACTGTTCGGAAACCCGCTGGCACGAGCGCTCTTCTGGTCATGGAACATCCGTCCGATCCGTCGCGGCACCGTCGATCGCGCGGCCGTCGAGCATATCGATCGCTTGCTGGCACGCGGCATCCCCGTGCTGGCTTTCCCCGAAGGGACACGTTCGCGCACCGGGCGCATGCTGCCGCCGCGTCCCGGCATCGGACGATTGGTCCGCACAACCGGTGTGCCGGTTGTCCCGGCGTACGTTGTGAAGACATCGGGCATGCACCAAGCCCCGTTTCGATGGGGGCGAGTGTGTGTACGCTTCGGAACGCCGATCTCCGCCGGCGAAGTGGGCGGCTTTTCCGATGACAAGGCCGGATACCGCGCCTTGTCGCGCCTGATTATGGAACGCATCTGCTTGTTAAGCGACGATCCGGATCGGGACCGCCGCGACGCGCTGGAGAGTCCCGGGACTCCGGTCTGACGGCCAATTCCCGACCGGTATAAAAAGCGCTTGGCGTTACGGTTATGGTTTGGCATAATGGAGGGCTTTTTCTGAAAATACCGAAAGAGCCGCCCGCAGGGCGAACGCTGGAGTGTGTTGGAGGTTTGATCGTGCCACAAACGACCAAAGGCGGCAAGACCGGCCGCGCTGAAACCACCACCAGGAAGAGCAAATCGACATCCGTTGTATCCGCCAGAAAGTCCCCGAAAGAGCAAGCCGAAGAGACCACCAGTCGCAAGCGCAAGAAAGTCACCGACGTCAAGACCGAGGGGCTGACGCGCACCGCCACGGTGCGCAAGACCAAGTCGGTCAAACGCGCCGAGCGGCCCTCCGAGACCGCAGTCGTCGTCGAGGAACGCGAAGAAATCTACGCCCCCGACTGGGAAGAGGCCGAATTCACCCCGGAAGACGACGCGCGCATGGACACGCTCTATCAGGAGTCGATCGCCAATGTCATGGAAGGCGAAGTCGTCAAGGGACGGGTGCAGGCGGTCGGGCGCGACGAAGTGATCGTCGATGTCGGCTTTAAGTCCGAAGGCGTCATCCCCATCGGCCAGTTCGGCGAACCGCTCAACATCAAAGTCGGCGATGAGATCGAAGTCTTCCTCGATGCCGTCGAAGACCAGGAAGGCCAACTGGTCCTCTCGAAGTCCAAGGCCGATTTCCTGCGGGTCTGGGATGAGATTCGCGCCGCCCACGAGGGGGGCACGGTTTTGGACGGCAAGATTGTTCGTCGCATCAAAGGCGGTCTGGTCGTCGACATGTTCGGGGTCGAGGCCTTCCTGCCGGGGTCGCAGGTCGGCCTGCGCCAGGTCGTCGACTTCGATTCGCTGATCGGGCAGGCGCTGCCGATGAAGATCATCAAGCTCAACAAGAATCGTCGCAATATCGTCGTCTCCCGCCGCGTCGTACTTGAAGCGGAACGTGATGAGCTGCGCGATAAGCTGTTAGAGGAAATACAGATCGGACAACTGCGCCGTGGCCGGGTCAAGAACATCACCGACTTCGGCGTCTTCATCGACTTAGGCGGCGTCGATGGACTGCTGCACATTACCGACATGTCGTGGGGACGAATCCGTCACCCGTCGGAACTGGTGGCGGTCGGTGACGACATCGAAGTCAAAATACTCGACTATGACGGCCAGTCGGGGCGCATCTCGCTGGGCCTCAAGCAACTGACCCCATACCCATGGGACGACGTCGACACCAAGTATCCTTCGGGGAGCCGCATCACCGGACGCGTCGTATCGATCACCGACTACGGCGCCTTCGTCGAATTGGAAAAGGGCGTCGAGGGACTCGTTCACATCTCCGAGATGTCGTGGACGCACCATGTCAAGCATCCCTCCAAGTACATGCAGGTCGGCGACACGATCGAAGCGATGGTCTTGAATGTCGACAAAGACCACCAGAAGATCTCTCTGGGCATCAAACAACTCGAACCCGATCCGTGGTCTGCGGTCGAACTCAAGTTTCCGGTCGGCACCCGTGTCGAGGGCAAGGTTCGCAATCTGACCGCCTTCGGCGCCTTTGTCGAGTTGGAGGAAGGCATCGATGGTCTGGTGCACATCTCCGATTTGTCCTGGACCCGCCGCGTCCAGCATCCCTCTGAAATCCTCAAGAAGGGCGATTCGGTCGACGTGGTCGTGCTGAACATCGACGCGGAAAACCGCAAGATTTCGCTGGGTCACAAGCAAGTCCTCGAAGACCCGTGGCCGAACTACCACGAGCGGTTCCGTGTCGGCAATGAGATGAACGGCAAGATCCTGCGCATGCTCGACCGCGGAGTCGTGGTGGACATCGATAATGAAGTTGAAGGATTCGTCCCGCTCAATCAGTTGGGCGTCAAAGATTTAGACAAGCCGGAATCGGCGTTCAAGGCCGACGACGTATTGGATTTGCGGGTTATCGAATTCGATCCGACCAATCGACGCATCGTGCTGTCGGTCGAGGCCTACTTCAAAGAACGCGATCGCGCCGAGCTGGAGCAATTCCTCGCGGCGCATCCGACCACGGCCGGGACGTCACTGGGCGAGGCGGCGGGTGTGCCCGAAGCAGTGCCGTTGCCAGCAGAGCCAGAATCCGAATCCGGAGAACCCCAAGGGGTCGATGAAGTTGAGTCGAAACCGGAGGAATAATTCCGGCGATTGGCAAAGTCCGATGAAAAGTGGGAATTGTTTCCTGTCCCGAGGGTATATATACATAGAGAGTGGGGAAGTGGTTCTCACGAAGTGCGGAACACGGTGACCGAGAAGGAGCGCCAAGTCCGAATCGAACAGTGACTTAATATCGTCGCGCGATGCCGGAACAGAACGGTGACGAATCCGTTATAGTCAGTGCGAGCACAATGCGGGACAATCCCACCTCCTTGTCCCGCTCTGCAAATCCCCGGGTGACTGCGAGCGCCCGGGGATTTCCTCCATCTAAGGGAAAAGTACAGACCGCGCCGCTATCTACCGCGAACCCGCCGGCATCGCTCCGACCGGCGACTCCTGTCCGGCAAAGTTCAGCCGCGCGCCGTACTGGGCCACCAAGGCATCACGGATATCCTGCCCGGCCTTGCCCCCCTGAAGGTCCGCCTTGACCAAATCGTGAATCGCGTGGGACAGCGTGCAGTGGCAATCGCTGAGCAGCGCCTGCGATTCATCGGTGTTGGGACAGCGAAACCCGGCGAGGATCCAGTTGTCTTTGGCGTCCAGCGAGTGCGGGCAGTTGGCCGTCGCGCTTGTCTGAAACGGATTGGCGCCGGCCGCGCCGAACGTGCCGGCTGCGCCCCGGTCCTGGCCGACCAGATAGCCGCCGATGAAACCCACCAGAATGCCGACCAATGCCATGAGCACGGCATTGATCGGACTGCTTTTTGAATTCACATTTCCTCCTCAGGGAATTAGTTGTTCACATCTGGAGACGGGAACCGTACTCGGTCTCGATCTCACGTCGAATTTCGCTGCCGGATTTGCCCTGTCCCAGCTCGTCTTTGACACGGTCCATGATCTGATGCGCCAGCATGCAATGGCATCCGTTCAATGGCACCTGGTCGGCGGGGTTCGGGCACTTGAACCCGGCCAGAATATATTGATCTTCGAGATCGAGCGTGTGCGGACAGCGGTTGATTACAGTCGTCGCGACACCGGCCGCCGCCGGACCGTTTTGCCCGAACAAGAATCCGCCGACAAAACCCAGCAGCAGGCTGACCACCAGCACCAGCGCGAGATTGACTCCGCCTTGTTGTCCTGGTTGCGTGTCATCCATCACAACGAGCCCTCGGCCGCATTCGCTCCGTCCGGCTCCGACTCCGGTTCGTCGGCGCGCTCAGGCGGGTAATTAAGATACGACATCAAACGGTATTCAAATTGGCTGATTGTATTTTGGATCGGGTTGGGAATCATCGCCGTGTAACCCATCACCGTGCGCTCGAACGTGCTCGACTTCGCATAGGCGATCACCTGCCCTTTCCCGAAGCGACGGCGCGCGCAACTCACGCTGCTGTCGGGCGCGACCACCAACGGGTCCCCACCGATCACCCGACCGCCGTTTTCCCACAGGACACCGAGAAGTCCCTGGCCCTGGGTGCGGCCGCCGCCGCGGATCGGCGTCATGTCGAACCGCATCCCGAACTGGGCCAGCAAGGGGTTGGATGTCGATCGGGCGTTTTTCGGATCATCGAAAATGTAGAGCGTGCCGCCGTCATCGACAAACTGCCGGCACATCGCGACCTCGGTCGAATCGAAATGCCGGACCGGATCGATGATCATTTGTCCGCCGGGCTGCGCCAGCGCCTCCTCCAACGTCGGGAAACGGCGCGGCACGATTCCGACGCGCTGTGTCCACAGGAAAAACGTGGAAAAGTCCTTGTCGCCCTCACGCGCCAGGCGCAATTCGGGAATGAAAAAGTCGGAGTGCTCGTGCTCGAAGTTCAACTGCGCATACTGACGGTGCGGCTGCGGCACCGGGTAATTCTTCGCATTGACGGCCTCAATCATCTGCGCGGAACCGGTGAACACCAATCCGGCCGTCGCCGCCATCCAGCCCCATCCCTCCAGACGCATCCCGAGCGCGGCAATGGCCGCCACGGCAATCCCCAGCAACCCCACGCCGACTGCGACGATGCGCCAATAGTTCAAAGGAAAGGGATCGTAGCGGTTGACATAGTCCGCCAACTCCAGCGCCAGTTCCGGTTTGCCCGGGATGAACACGAAGAAGTTCGACCAGAGGGTCGAATCGGTAAATGAGACGATGCGTCCCTTGCCGCAGCGCGTCGCCATCGACAGCAACAAGGGCCCGTGACGATACCCCGTGTGACCGGTGCGCTCGGGAAAGAAGTTGCGTTCGGTGTAGTCGGCCGGCAGCGTCTTGACATCGACGCCGGTGATGATCGAACGCGCGCACAGATCGCCGTACATGCTGCACGGTCCCCCGAAGAGGAAGTCATCGGGCATGTTGTACGCAACCGGATGCGGCAGCAGCCGTCGCATCCGTTCGAGATTCAAGTCGCCCGCCTCGATCTCGTAGACGATGTCGGGGATGAACCGCTGCCCGAAGCGCTGGGCGACCGGGTTGAGAAACGTCGCGTAGCCGAACACATTCGTGTGCTCGCCGATTAAGATCAATCCCCCGCCGTCGCAAACCCAGTCGTAGACCGCCTCGATCTCCCCGGGCGCATACGGCTGCGTCGGCACTTTCAAAACCAGAATGTCGTAGTTGTCGAGCAGTTCCGGCGTCAGGGAATCGAACCCGCGTTCCATCCGGTAGTAGTTGCCCCAATACTCCGCCAGGCAGTAGAAATTGTATGTCGACTGCTGGCCGTACCAGACGGTGTCGAAGGGCATTTCCGACCATTCCCAGTCGGAATGCATCTCGTCGATCAGCATCCGCCCCGGTTTCATCACCCCGGCGGGGTGGTAGCCCTCAACGGCGGTCCAGGCGAGCACGCCGACGGCGGTCGCGCCGATCACGACGCCGACCCGTCGGCCCGAATGCGAAACACCCGGCGTGTACCAGCGCGGCCGATCAAACAATGGCAGGCGTTGCAGAAAGATCGCCACCGGCCACGCGGTCCACGCAAGAATGAGCGGACTCCAGAAGGAGTCGGGCAGACCTTCGTGCGTGTAGTCCCACAGCATGATCGCCGCGTACCGCACCAGGGCGAACACACTGATGATGAACGCGCCCGTCAGCAGCGAGCGAACACGAATCACGCCCACGATCGCCAGGCCGATCAGTCCCATGAAGACCATGAGAAAGACGATCAATCCCATGTTGTTCGGCGACGGCACCACCTGGTAGAGCCGGTCGATCGACATCAGATGCAGACCATTCTCCAGCGCGGCTGCTTTGAATCCGAACAGACGGAACGCGGCGGCCAGAATCGTGGAGGGGATGGCTGCGCCGTGTCCGCGCGGCCCGAAGTAAACCACGAACAGATACAAACCGACCAATTGTGTCAGCGCGACTGTTCCGGCCACGGCCAATCCGCGCCCGATCCGCGCGCCGGGGCTGGTCGCGCCGAACGCCACCAATATCAGAGCGCCCGCTGCGAGGATGTACGCCCCGATGTATTCCGGGGAGTTCCAAATGGCCCCAAAGGCGACCAGCGCGGCGGCGGCCAACAGCGCCGACCAGTGCCAGCGACGCGACTGGACCGACGAATACCATGATGCGACGACGATCAGCAAGGTGCCGCATGCCCCAAACCATAAGAGTGTCGATGGGACCGGCTTGAAGTTCGGCCAGACAAATACCCAGCCGGTGGCCCACAGGACGGTTCCCCAGATATACAGGCGTCTCATGAGGTCTTCTGCCGATGCAGCGAGGCGAACAACTCGCGCAGAAAGTTGATGTTTTCCAGCACGACAAAATCGTTCTGGCCTTCCAGATTCATGTTCAGCAGAAACTCCGAATCGCCGATGGCGATGACACCGCCCTGGCCGCGACGGAGCACCTTGGCCACCGGATAGTTGAACGCTTCGATCAGAACCTCCGCGCCTTCCGGGTCGCCCGCGATGGGGTAGGCGTTTTTCATCTTGACGGGCATTCCCATTCCGTGCCCGTCGGCTTCGCCCAGCGGCACATTCTCGATGCTCAATCCGAATCGTTCCAGCAAGCCCTTCGCTCCACTGCGCATATCCCACCCGGCGCCGATCACGAGCCAACCGCCGTCGGTGACGAAGCGTTCCAGACGACCGATCTCGCGAGCTGTGTAGGGGTGTGTCGGCGTGCAGGTCACATACAACTCGGCGGGATATTCATCGAGCACAAAAGGCGACTTCGCAAACCGCGGGGAGTATCCGGCGCGGAAGAGATTGTACTCGATGGCGCCGACCGAACGATCCTCCCAGGCCATGTAATCGAAACGGTTGCCGTGTCCTTCATCGATCACGGCGGCGCGAAACTGTCCGATGGTCCAGTCCGGCTTCGATCCGCCGGGCAGTTCAAACCAGAATCCGACGGAGAGCGCCGGCAACAGCAGCGCCGTCCAGAGTACGATCGGCTGACCCACCGACATCGCCACGAGGATCGTGCCGAGAATCCCGATCAGGATGAACAGTAGCGGAAGCCGCCACTGATCGACAATGCCGAGCCATCCCTGCGGCGCCGCCCAGCGGATGGAGCGATTGATCAGCGAATGCGAACGAATAATGGTGCCGTTCTGATACGGCGAAGTGTCGCCGTGCAGCACCGCCCGCCCCTTGCCCCAATGAGCCGCGGCTGCCAGCACGACGTCGCCCAATGGCTCGCCGGGGTCGTACTCGAGGTTGCCCAGATAGGAGCGCGCGGCATTGTTCATGTCGCCCGGATCGGAAAACGCGCCGCGTCCGATGACGAACGGTTCGCCCTTCGGGCCGGCGGTCACCGACGCGCCCAGCCACAACTCGGCATCCATCACGCCGCCGGAGCGTCCCAGGGGATGAAACAGATATGATTTTGCGGCCACCCAACTGCGGCGCAACGGCACCGCGGTGTCGAAATTGAGCTCCAGCCCGCAGGGCGCCAGAATGTCGTTGGTCGGTTCGCGGATCGCGTCCGTGCCGGTGTGATCCCCGACGATCACCAGCCCGCCGCCCCCTGCGATAAAGTCGTAGATGTTCTGACGCTGTTCGGGGTCGAACTTCTTTTGCAGGTTGGCGATGAAGATCACGTCGACGGAGTCGAGCAACTCCTTGGTCGGCTCACCGCGAAAGACTGTGTGCCCGCATGACTCCAAAAAGATCGGCAGAAAGCCGAACATGCCGCCGGAACGGTCCCCGTAACGTCCGTACTGCGGCAGCCCGGTGTCCAACATGTTGGTGCTGGGCATCAACACGCGGACCGGCCGATTCACGTACGCGGGGGAGCCGGCAATCAGGAAAGCCAATACGACAGCGGCCGCGCCGACTGCCAGCGTGGGCGACCAACGTGCGCCGGCGCGCGATTCGACCGGCAGAGGGGATGTCGTACGCGCCAGCAGCGCCATGTACCCGGCGACGAACACGCAAAAAACTCCGGGCATGTCCAAGTGTGGTGTCGATGAAACCGGAATCGCCCCCGAAATCAGATTCGCGAGCGTCGGCGCCATCCAGACATACACGACGCGCGCCGCCTCCAGCGCCAGCAGCGATAGTCCCGCCATCAGCCATTGCGGATCACGCCGTGCGATGAGTAACCCGATGATCCCGGAGAGTCCCAGGAGCAACAGGTCGATTCCCTGCGCCGATGGTCCCAGGATCAACTGCCGGGACATGACCTGCGTTACGACTTGCGAATAGTCGAAGGTCCAGCTCAACAGCCAGCGATATCCGACCGGCAGGAAGAAAAAGCAGGTCCACACGATCGTATACATCGCACCGGCGATGACCAGCGGACGCGATGCGCCTCTGCGATCGGGCTGCCCGAAACGGTCGAATCCCCACGCGCAGACGGTTAGCAAGACAAGCCGCAGCACCGGTCCCGCGGCCATGATGACTCCGATGGCCAGCGCGCACGACGACCAGCGAATGAGCCAGTTGACGCCCCTGCCCAGTTGGGGAATGACCGGGAATGACCTCCAGAAGAATCCGATCAGCACCGCGCTGACCAGCGCATAGATCGGCGCGCGGAGATCCCCAACGGCGTGTGACAGCGCAGCCAGCGCCGCAAAGTAGAAGAATGTCATGAATGTAGTATCACTGTGGTGTCTTAACAAACCCCGGTCGGGCAATGATGATACACAATGTACGGGGCCCCGTCGAGGTGATCTTGCAGCAAAATTGTCAGCGACTCCCCACACAGCCCGCTCGGTGTCAGCCCAAGGGCTGACCCGCACAGTACCGATACTAATCCCGCTCGGTGCAAGACGAAGGGCTGACCCGCACAGTACCGATCCCAATCCTGCCTGGTGTCAGCCCAAGGGCTGACCCGCACAGTATCGATCCCAATCCCGCCTGGTGTCAGCCCAAGGGCTGACCCGCACAGTACCGATCCCAATCCGGCCTAGTGTCAGCCCAAGGGCTGACCCGCACAGTACCGATCCCAATCCCGCCTGGTGTCAGCCCAAGGGCTGACCCGCACAGTACCGATCCCAATCCTGCCTGGTGTCAGCCCAAGGGCTGACCCGCACAGTACCGATACCAATCCTGCTCGGTGTCAGCC